>NZ_JBLWEN010000023.1:0-21327 GCF_048287415.1 Candidatus Electronema sp. JM | reverse complement strand
TTTGTTGGCGTATTTATCTTTTGCTTTTTACGCTTTTCGTCAACACGACCACGACCCATCGGTACGTCCACCGGCTGGAGAGTGTCAGGAAAGCCATTGAGGTGTTTGAATGAAGCTGATTTTCATTATCGCAAATCTGTTCATTTGTATCTTTTGCTGCTCTTTATTGGCGTATCTTTGGGGGCCAGCTATTAGTCAATATTCTTCTGCCTTTCTGAAAGAAGCAGGAGACATAATCAAACCTGTTAGCATCATTGCTTTAGCTGTTATTGCAGGATTTATCGTGTTGAAAATTGCTGCTGGAACAGACAGGTAATAACCATCAATCAAGGAACACAGAAATGACGACCATGTATTCCAGACTCCGCCTTACCTTGACCGCCGCCTCTTTCGCGCTCCTCGCGGCAAATCTGCAAGGCTGCGATTACGAAGCCAGTTCTTCGCCTCAGCAGCCAGCCGCCGTCCGTCGCCCTGATTTCCAAGGCGGCCCGCTGACGGTCTATTACACCTCGCAAGCAACCGCAGATGTCGTGCTCGCCGGGGTCACGCACAAGATCGGTCAGGGCGTTGCTCAATCAGGCCTGCCCTTTGAGTGCGAATGGGAAGATGACGGTGATATTAACCTGCTGTATCAAGGCGTTCCATATGAAGTCGAATCGCCGTATGATGCCTTGGATGACACGCTCGATCTGCTCAAAGCCAAGAAGAAGCACAAAGCGAAAACAGCCGTCAGCATGGCCGCTCTGAAGAGGCCGGTCGCTTCGAAATCAGCCGCGCTGCCGCCTTTGCCCAAGACTGCTCCGCCTGCCGCTTCCTTGAAGCCGGTCAAGACTCCTGCAACAACACAGAAGAAGAAAAACAAGGGGTGATTCTAAATGACTGCGATAGCTATTATTCGGAACACCTTTGCTGGTCGTGTATGCACTCTTCTGTTCCTTGGGGGCTTGATTTCGACTTGGTTCATCACAGTGATTATTTCTTCACCAAGCATTCTTCGGAGTGCGCAGCTCATCTTTTTTGCTGCCTATTTCTTGGTGTTCTTGAATTTTTTTCCCGAGTTTGTTGAGGATATTGGCCCTCTCTGACTCCCTTTCCAGCACAGTGCCGCAATGACAAAAGCCCGCAAGCGAACCCGCAGAACGCAGAAAGGCGGCCAGCTCTTCCGAGCCAACCGCCTGATATTGCTTCGCGTCCCCAACCGGATTCGAACCGGTGTTGTCGGCGTGAAAGGCCGATGTCCTGGACCTGGCTAGACGATGGGGACTTTTGAGCTGTGTGGTGGGTCGTGCGCGACTCGAACGCGCGACTCTCTGCTTAAAAGGCAGATACTCTACCGACTGAGTTAACGACCCTTGGTAGAGGGCTATTATATACCTTTTCGTCTGCCTTGTGTCAACGAAAAAACTGCGCTGCCTGCGCTATGATCAAATTTTTGCGCGAGAAGAGGCAAATATTATCTGAAAAGGGTGGAGAAAATTTTCCAGCCGCCCATGAAGGTTCCCAGCGAGGCACCGATCCCTGGCAGCAGGAAAGCGAGGAAGACGCGCAGCAGCCGGTTATGCAGCCAGCCGCGCAGAGTGCCGATGTCGGCGGCCACAGTTTCGAACTCTTTGACCACCGGAGGCTGCACCATCACCTGCACCAAGGCGCAGACATGGCCGACTCCGATCACCGGGCTGAGGGTGGTGAACGGTGCGGCGGCGAAGGCGGAAAGGATGGTGACGGGATGCGACAGGGCGAGCAGTGCGCCGACAGCGGCAGGCAGGCCGGTTGCCAGCACCCAGAAAAGCACGTTGGCCCCGGCCTCGCCCAAACCCTGCTGCCAGGCTATCACCGCAATGGAAAGAATGATCGCCGCCGGAACCGACCAGCCGAAGACATGCCAGATCATCCCTACTGGCGGAATGCTGCTGATCTCCGCCATTCTGCCGCTGTTGTCCTCCTGCATGGCCCGCTGAATGCCTGCCATGTGGCCTGCGCCGACCACCGCCACCACGCGTTTGCCTGCTGCGGCTTTAATCTTCTCAGCCATGAAGATGTCGCGCTCGTCAATCAGGGTGGCCTTGGCCGCAGGCAGAGCCTTGCCAATCTCGTCCATCAGCTCGGACAGGACATCTTTCTGGCGCAGCTCGGCCAGCTTCTCCTCGGTCAGCTCGGTGTCGTCCCAGAGCGCGGTGATCAGCGTGGCGACCAAGTAGCCCTTCTTCCAGAACGAGGTCGCTTTCCATGCCCGGCGCAGGGTGATGCGCACGTCGCGGTCGCACAGCTCCATCGGGATGCCGTGCTGCTCCGCTGTTTTGGCAGCAATGAGCAGCTCGGTGCCCGGCTGCACGCCCAGCTTGCCGCCCAGCTTTTTCTGATACGAGGAGAGCACCAGATTGACCAGCAGAGTGGAAAGCTGCTTGCTTTTGATGATCTGCTTGAGATCGAGCTTTTCCCACTGCTGCGGCTTGGACAGGGCGTTGTAGCGTTTTTCGTCCAGCTCGATGCAGACCATGTCCGGCTGCTCCTGCGTGATGACCTGCTCGACTAAGTCAGCAGACTCGCGGGAGATATGGGCGGTGCCGATGAGCAGGACAGTCTGGCTGTCACGGTGAATGACAGCCACATCATCGGAATAGCTGCGGGAAGGAAAGGCGGTGTCGGTCATGAAAAACTGCGGGTTGAGATTGCGTGAACAGCACACTTCCATACTACCGATTGCGTCGGCGGGATGCCAGCTTTTTCCGCTCTCAGACTTGCGCCTGCATCTCCCGCCACCGATCCCAGAAGTCCGGGAAGGATTTGACCACGCAGTCCTCGCCGTGAATCCGCACGCCCGGCACGCGCAGTCCGGCCACGGCAAAGCACATCGCGATGCGGTGATCCTCATGCGTGGCGATGTCCGCGCCGTGCAGGCCCGCGCCGCCCTTGCCGTGGATGATCATCCGGTCATGCTCTTCCTCAGCCTCCACGCCGAGCTTGCGCAGCTCGCTCACCATCACCGCCAGGCGGTCGCATTCCTTGATCCGCAGATGGGCGATGTTGCTGATCACTGTGGTGCCCTGCGCAAAGGCTGCGGCCACCGCCAGAGTGGGCGCGACATCCGGCATGTCGCCCATGTCCGCCTCAATGCCGCGCAGCAGCTGCGGCCCATGCACCGTGATTCCGCCCTGCGCCGCGCAGACCGCGCAGCCCATCCGCTCCAGCAGCCGCACTAAGTTCGCATCTCCCTGCAAGGAAGGCGAGGGCACATTGGCCACTATCACCTTGCCGCCCGTCACTGCCGCCGCCGCCCAGAAATAGGATGCGCCGGAAGCGTCGCCCTCCACCGCATAGCGCGTTCCTTGGTAACAGCCCTGCGGAATGCGGAACTGCGCCAGCGACGGCGCGGCCTCCACCTGAATGCCGAAATCGCGCATCACCGCCAAGGTCATCTCCACATAGGGCTTGGACAGCACCTCGCCCTGCACAGTCAGCGCGGCGGGCTG
Organism: Candidatus Electronema sp. JM; assembly: GCF_048287415.1. Lineage (NCBI taxonomy): Bacteria > Pseudomonadati > Thermodesulfobacteriota > Desulfobulbia > Desulfobulbales > Desulfobulbaceae > Candidatus Electronema > Candidatus Electronema sp. JM. Next base: position 17,857 of record NZ_JBLWEN010000023.1, on the reverse strand, counting down.
TTTGGCATACGGCGCGACCAAGAGCAGCGAGGAAAGATACTGGCTGGATTTGCCCTCCGGCAGCACAGTCGGGCCGCCAGCCAGTCCGTCCGCCTCAATGCGCAGCGGCGGACAGCCGGTTCCGGCCTCGCTGGCAATCCGCACCTGCCAGCCTTGGAGCGCCTGCATCAGCGGGGCGATGGGCCGCTGCGCCATGCGCTCGCCGCCGCCGATGCGGAAGCGGCCATGCCCCAGCGCGGCCACTGAGGTGAGGAATCTGGTGGCAGTGCCGTTGTTGCCGAGGAAGATGTCTTCCGCCGGAGTTTGAATTGCGCCGCCGCAGCCGCGCACCTGCCAGGCCGCCGGGTCGCTGTCGTCAATGGCGATGCCCATCTGGCGCAGGGCGGTCATGGTGTAATGGGTGTCCTCGCTGGCCAAGGGGCCAAGCAGGACAGATTCGCCCTCAGCCAAGGCGGCGGCGATGAGAGCGCGTTGAGTGAGGCTCTTGGAACCGGGAACGCGGACGACTGCGTCAAGGGCTGGAGCTGGAATGATTTCAATCATTGTGATGATGATAACTTATGGAATGATAATTCAAGATCAATGTTATTGATCTATAAAATCTTTTTCTACATAACCTGAATATTCAAAATAATCTTCAACGGCAGATACGTTATATTCGCTGTCTCCGTAAACGACACCTCGCTGCTCATAACTCCACTTCCTCCTTCAGACTGCGTTGGAACAACTCCTGCACCGCAGCTTCACAGGGCTTGTCCTCGTAAAGTATCTGATAGACCTGTGCCAAGATAGGCATCTCCACGCCGAGGCTGGCGGCAAGCTGCCAGCAGGACTTGGTGGTCTTCACGCCCTCGGCGACCATCGTCATCTCAGCGAGCGCTTGGGCCAGAGTGCGGCCCTCGCCCAGCTTCAGGCCGACAGTGCGGTTGCGGCTGAGGCTGCCGGTGCAGGTCAGCACCAAGTCGCCCAGCCCGCCAAGCCCGGCGAAGGTGAGCGGATTGGCTCCCAAGGCCACGCCCAGCCGGGTGATTTCCGCCAGTCCACGGGTGATCAGCGCGGCCCGCGCGTTGAGGCCGCAGCCGAGGCCGTCAGCAATGCCTGCGGCAATGGCGATGACGTTCTTCATCGCGGCGGAAATTTCCAGCCCGATGATGTCGCTGCTGGTATAAACGCGGAAGAACGGGGTGGAGAAAAGCTGCTGCACCGCCTTGGCCGCCGCCAAGTCCGTAAAGCCGACCGTGATCGCTGTCGGCTGTGCTCTGGCCACCTCATCGGCAAAACTGGGGCCGCTGAGGACACCGACATGCAGCCTGCCCGACCGCCCCTGTTTGGCCAGCTCCGCCTGCATGACTTGGCACATGGTCTGGCCGCTTGCAATCTCAATGCCTTTCACTGCCGAGACCAGCACCGTGCTATCTTGAAGCAACGGGACAAGCTGGACAAAGACCTCACGGAAACCATGCGAAGGCACGGCCATCACCACACTCTGGCAGTCGGCCACGCACGTCAAGCTGTCCGCAGGCTGAAGGCTGGCTGGTAAAGCCGCGCCGGGCAGGTAGCGGCGGTTCTCGCGGTCTCGGCGCAAAGCATCCACATGGGCTGGGCTGCGGCTCCAGAGACGCACTTCCTCGCCTTTGTCCGCCAGCAGCTTGGCCAAGGCTGTGCCCCAGTTGCCCGCGCCGATTACGGCTGTTCGCTCAATGCGCATTATAATAATCAGTTAGGTGGTTATAAATTATATAAAATAAAACGTGGTCATTGTGATGATGATGAATAATTGGCCAAATAGATGCGATAAAATTATCTATGAATCTTACTCTGAAGGCATCACTTGCAATTATTCATTACCTTTTTTGCCAGCACCTGCTGAAGAATTGCCGCAATCCGCTCCGCCGCATGACCGTCGCCGTAAGGATTGGCAACTGCTGTCATTTTTCGATACAGCACCTCATCATCCAGCAGGCGTTCTGTCTCCTGGACAATACGGGCCGTGTCTGTGCCAACCAGCAGGATAGCACCAGCCTCCACGGCTTCGGGCCGCTCGGTGGTCTCACGTGTCACTAAAACTGGCTTGCCTAAGGACGGCGCCTCCTCCTGCACCCCGCCGGAATCGGTAAGAATAAGCCGCGCTTGGTTCATGGCGTGCACAAAGGGAGCGTAATCCAAGGGCGGGATGAGATGGACGTTTGCTTTCCCGCTCAAGATTGAGTACACTGGGCCTTGCACATTGGGGTTGAGATGCACCGGATAGATGAAGTGGAGCTGCGGGCGGCGTTCGGCAAGCAGGGCAATGGCCTCGCAGACGCGCCGGAAGCCGGAACCGAAATTTTCGCGCCGGTGGCCGGTGATGAGGATGTACGGCCTGCGCTCACGGATGACCGCCTCCGCGCTGCCGAACACGCCGTTCCAATCCTGCCGGGAAGCGATGCGCTCCCGCACTTGCAGCAGCGCGTCAATCACCGTGTTGCCTGTGACATGCACCGTATCGGCGGCGATGCCTTCCGCGAGCAGATTGCGGCGGGCCTGCTCAGTGGGCGCGAAATGCAAGGCAGCCAGGCGGGAGGTCATGGCCCGGTTGCCTTCCTCCGGGAAAGGCGCGTGGAGGTCATGCGTGCGCAGACCAGCTTCCACATGCCCGACTGGTATGCGCAGATAAAAGGCGGCGAGGCTGCCGACAAAGCAGGTGGCGGTGTCGCCCTGCACCAGCGCCATGTCGGGCTGCTCGGCCAGAAGCACATCTCTCAGAGCGGGCAACATGCGACTGGTAAGACCGAACAAGTCCTGGCCTTCCTGCATGATGTCAAGGTCATAGTCCGGGCGGACGGAGAATAGCTCCAGTGCCTGATCCAGCATCTGCCGGTGCTGGGCTGTGACGCAAACCTTGGCGGTGAAGGCTGCATCCGCCTGAAGAGCGTGGATGACCGGCGCCATTTTGATGGCTTCCGGGCGGGTGCCGAATATGGAGAGGATCTTCATGGGCTGTGTATAACCGATGCAGCGCCAACATTCAATGCTGTCCGATAAGCCAGACACATTTCGCATCCTGACCTGCTACTACCGGCCCAAACCGGGCGGCTTCTGCAAGCGGCTGTTCAGGGGCATCAAAGCCTTGCTGGATGCAGGCCACACGGTGCATTATTTGGCGGTCGTGCCCTTCCCGATTGAGCATCCGCAATGCCATTTCCACCGCTTTCCTTGGCCGGAGGAACGCACATCAGGCTATCTCTTCTGGGGCTGCTTTCATCTGCTCGCGCCAGTGATGCTGCTTTGGATTGGTTTCCGTTGCCGGATAGACCGGGCCTTCGCCTTTGGACACACCTATGCGCTGTTCTTGCAGCCGCTCCGCTTGGTCAAGCGTGTGCCGTTGGTGCTGTTTCTGCGGGGAGACACATTAGAAAAACATCGCACGACAGGCCGCTCAAATTTGTTGATTCACTTTGAGCGTTGTCTTGAAGGCTTTGGCATCGCAGGAACCAGAATGTATGGTGTTTCAGCAACACTCGTCAAACGAATTTCAGAGCGTCATCAGGTTCTTCGGCCTTCAATATGCGGAGTGCTGCGTAATGATGTTCCAACAGGTTCTGCCCCTGCGCTGGACAAAGAAATCACGTTGCCGTTGCGGACAGCTTGTGTCGGCATCTTGGAACACGGAAAAAATCAGCAGCTTTTGCTGGATGTGTTCAAGGGAATATCAGCGGAGCAGGCGCAGCTTTATCTGTACGGCACCGGCCCGGATGAGCAACTCTTGCGGGAGCGGGCAACGCGGGAGAATCTGACAGACCGGGTTCAGTTCATGGGCTGGGTGCCGTCAGAGCGCATCTGGCCGGAGGTTGATCTGCTGCTTATGCCTTCCCTGCATGAAGGTGCGCCGAACGCGGTGCTGGAGGCCTTGGGATATGGCATTCCAGTTTTTGCCAGCGATATACCTGAGCATGGGGAGATATTGCCGGAACAAAGTCTGCTTCCTATTGATGACGTAGCAAGATGGCGAAGCCGGATCTTATTTTTTGTTAATGAGCCAGAAGTTCGGCTGCGGGAGTTTATTGAAAAGCAGAGAACTGCTGCGGAGGCGTTGTGGTTTGATTGGGAGAAGAAGTTTGTTGAACTAATTGTTTGAAAAGCTGAATGTACTTATCGGCAATCACATTAATGTCGAAATTATTTTTTACTCGCTCCTGTGCTGCCATCCCCATAGCGTGAAGTTCTTCATCGCTGAGTTGAATCAGCTCCTGCAAGGCTTGCGCAAGGGAATCCGCATCTCCCGCATTTACTACTCTCCCTACTGAATCATCAACGAAATCTTCTGGGCCACCGCATTGTGTTACAACGACTGGCAATCCTGCTGCCATTGCCTCTATGACAGCTATTCCGAATCCTTCAAACAAAGACGGTAAAACAAATATATGGTGTTCCTTTAGTATAGAAGGAATTTTTTCATTTTCTATTCTTCCAGCAAACTGAACAATCTGGTTAACGCCCATTGATACTGTTAACTGTTTTAGCTCTATCGTAGATGGACCATCTCCAATAACGGTTAACTCTATTGATATATTTCTTTTTTTCAAATTATTTACTGCTTGTATGAGATAAGGAATTCCTTTTTGACTGCACAATCTCCCGATAAATACAATTTTATTTTTATTGCTACGACATAATTTTATTTTCTCAGGATTTGAAATATATGTACCATTAGGGATATAGGAAAATTTTTCCTCGTCAAGACCGATAGCTACAAGCTCTTTTTTTATTTTTGACGAAATAATAATAATTGAATTACATTCGCTTCTAATTAAATTAACAAAGAAAGTATTTATTGGAAATCGCCCTAACACAGCAGCATCTCCTATATCTCCAGAACATTCAGCGCAAGCAACTAACGGTACATCTATTAAATATATTTTTTTAAAAAAGCTAATTAGCAAAGCTGCTTCCTGAATAAAACGACAATAAATAATATCATATTTTTTTCTTTTACGAAAAAGAATCCAGAACAAAGAAATTGTATAGGATGCAGCACGTGTAAACCGGTTTGTTTTAACAGTCGGTATGGTTATACATTCAATATAACTCATACTTCCATGCTCAACTTCCAGTCTTTTTGATGGAATACGATTTCCCGCAACTGTTACGTGATGTCCTTGTCGAATCCACACTTCAGCAAGAAGCCTTGCTTGAGTTTCCGCACCACCAGTTTGAAAAGGATATATATTTGAAACAATAAGAATGTTCACTTTTTTAGTGCGAATGAAAAGATATTATTAAATAATAATTTAGTTTTAAATAGTAGCAAATAAAAAATATTATTTGCCAAAAAGAAATACAATAAAAAACTAATCTTAGAATAACAACTATTCTTTCCAGGATAACGATGTAGAGCAAAAAGAATTTTCAATGGATTTCTGCCGAGAAAATTAAGTAACGCCCCATAATTACAGTATATTTCGTTAAGTGAATTCATTATTTTAACATCAGGATATATATTATTATATTTGCAATATATTAAATAATCTTTTATATTATTTGATATGCACTTCTGCATGCTTTTTATCCATTTTATCCATCTCTCTTGATCACTTCTTTTTTGCCCCATACTAATATTATGTTCACTTATACGATACCGAACAAGAATATCGTCAATGTAAAAAACTTGACCTATAAGTAAGGCCCTAAAAGTTAAAACCATGTCCTCAATAATCCCTCCTTCAAGCATTGGTCCAAACTCGTAATATAAATTACGAGTATATGCGGCCGTTGATCCAATGATTGGCATCATCAATTTATTATTATTTAAATACCAATCAATATTTAACTCATGTCCACAGTGATATCCTTTACCAGAAAGTCTTTTTGGAATAAAATTTTTAATATCTGAAATTGTTAATAATGCGCTATGTAATACACATGTTGGCTTTCCGTTTGCTATCCAATGATCTGCAATCATAGCAGCTCTGTGTGATTCAGAAACATCATCACCTGCGGCCATAATTATCAATTCTCCTTTGGCCATCGAAAACATCTTGTTAACATGAGATGTTATTCCCATATTTTTTTGATTACGGTTGATAACAACGCGATGTTCTCCCTGATATGCCTTGACTACTTCCTGAATAATCTCCCAAGTTTTATCCTCAGAACAATCGTCAGAAATAATAATTTCTAACGGAGAATATGTTTGTGTTAATGCTCCATGCAATGCTTTCCTTATATAATTTTCTTGATTATAAGAGAAAAGAGCAAATGTAACTAAAATTTTATCAGTCTTGATATCCATATCTTGATAAATATTTATCTTTTGTATTTTTCTTGATTCATCAAAAGTCTCAATCTGGTTATATTATATACACTAACAATTATTGTTAATATTAAACCAAAAAAATAACTAATAAATACTGATTGTGTTGCGAGAAATATAACCACCCCTCCTGTAACTAAAAGAAAAAAGGTAAACAAAAAGTTGCGATAAGTAGGTAGATAATTTATTATTTTTAATACAATTAAAATTAACGATATATAATAAAATATATAAGATATCCAGAAACTAACGCCAGTTATTATTATTCCTTTTTCTTGGATTCCAAAAATAATCATTCCTATGTATACCGCATTCCAAAGTAATTCTGTTCCTATAAAAATACCACTACGCCCTTGTGCCAATAGAATGAAACTCATCGGCCAACTGGATACTTTTAAAATATCCCCTAACACTTGCCAGCGTAATATAGAAATAGCTGGTGTAAAATCTTCGGCATAAAGAAGATGAATGACCCAAGGTGCGAAAGTTATCATGGATAGTAAAATAGGACCAGACAATAGCAACGACATCTCTGCCTGTTCGTTTACTATCTTTATTGCCTGCGAATGGTCATTCATGGCAGCAGTCAGACGCGGATAGTAATCAGTTGCCATTGCACCCAGCACAAACCCTATATAGGTCATCGAAATATACCACGCGGCTTGAAAATGACCACTGGCAGCGAGTCCTATTTCGCGTACAATAATTGAGCGAACGGCAAGTTGTGTTGCAAGAGTAAACAAAGTTCCAATCATCAACGGCAGGCCAAATTTCAGCATTCCCTGCCATTCCCTGCCAAGAGCAGGCCAGTCAAAAGGCATTAATCTGAAACGAGGCAAGCGGACAACGTAATAAGTTGCAACGATTGCACTGAGAAAAATAGAAGTCAGCACAAACCAAAGTGCCCCTTGTTCCCTCAGCCAATATACCGGCAACATACTCACAAACACACTAAGGAACGCTCCGAGAATATTGAAACGAGCCAAATCACCGATACGACGCAGACCTTGCAGCAAGGTAGTTTGCGAGCCTGCAACAAGAGTGAGCAACACACCTATGCTCAACCAGCCAATCTCTGTGGCATGTTCAGTATTGCCAAACACCCACTTCGCAACTGGCTCGCGCAGCAGCCAAAGAACGGCCATGCCGCTCAGTCCTAAAAAAAGATTGGCTGTCCATAGAGCATGTCGCACGACTGCAAGGTTGGCTGGCTGATCGCTCGCCGCCGCTATCTGCCGCACCCCGCTGCTACCGATGCCACAGCCAGCTATGGTGGAAGCTATCCCAATGATATTTTGATAAACTCCTATTAAACCTATGCCAGCTGGTCCTAACAGGCCAGCCAGCACTTTCATTTTAATAATGCCAATGACTATTGTGATGATCGAAGATACTCCTGTAATAGCACTGGAGCGAAAAATCTGCCGATAAGATGTCACGATTGAAAATCAAGCAAGGCAGCAATGATCTGTTCCTGATCATCAGGAGACATATGCGGTCCAATTGGCAAACTACAGACTTCGTCAGCCATAGCCTCGGCAAGAGGAAAATCACCTCGTTGATAGCCAAGTTCTGTGTAAGCTTTCTGTAAATGCGGCGGAATCGGGTAATGAATCAAGGTGTTGATGCCAGCTTGTGTCAAATGGCAACGCAAAGCTTCACGCTGACAAGTGCGGATTACATATAAGTGCCATACTGGTTGTGTCCACGTAGATACGACAGGCTGTAATAAATAACTATTCCTCAATACAGCATGATAACGGCCTGCAATTTCAGCACGTCGAAAATTCCATTCATCCAGATATTTCAATTTAACACGTAATACAGCCGCTTGAATCGGATCAAGGCGGCTGTTGAATCCCTGTATTTCATTGATATATTTTATTCGAGAACCGTAATTTCGCAGCACACGAATACGATCAGCTATTTCATAATTATTCGTTGTTACAGCACCTGCATCACCAAATGCACCAAGATTTTTTCCAGGATAAAAGCTCCACGCCACGGCATCACCATGTCCGCCAATACGTTTTCCTTTATAGATTGCGCCATGTGCCTGAGCGGCATCTTCTAAAACGAATAAATTATACTTACGAGCTATTGATAAAATAGCGTCAAGTTCTGCGGGCTGGCCGTAAAGATGTACTGGGAGAATAACTTTAGTGCGAGATGTAATCGCGGATTCAATCAAATTTGGATTGATATTGAATGTCTCTTCAATGGGTTCTACAGGAATTGGTGTGGCTCCACATTGACTTACAGCTAACCAAGTCGCAATATAAGTATTAGATGGAACGATCACTTCATCGCCAGGCCCGACCTTCATAGCAAGCAAAGCAAGACGTAGTGCATCAAGACCATTGCCTACACCAACAGCATATCGAGCTTCACAGTATGCGGAAAAATCGTTTTCAAAATGTTCAACTTCTTGACCAAGGATATATTGACCACTTTGCAGGGAGAAAATAACTGCTTCTTCAATCTCTTTTTGTAATTCTTTATAAGCCGCCCCTACATCTAAAAAATGAATACTCATATCTGCCATCTTGCTCTCATGAATTCTGCGTAATCTCGATAATAATCTTCTTCATCATATTTATTCGATGCTAATACCATACAAACAGAGCCAGATGAAAAATTGTCGAGTTCCCGCCAAATCATAGGGCAGATATAAAGGCCATAATATGATCTGCTAAGATGGACACGTTTTTTATCTTTTCCATCATCCAACAGCACATCAAAGCTGCCAGACATAGCGATAATAAGTTGATGCAAATTTTTATGAGCGTGCCCACCACGCTCTGAACCGCCTGGAACATCATACAAATAATAAACACGCTTTATATCAAAGGATATATGATTTCCTCCTTCAATAAAAGTTAAATTACCACGAGGGTCTGTAATTTTCGGAAGATCATATATTCTACATAAATCAATATTCATTTATAGGCTCCAAGCTTATTTCAATAGAATTATTTCGTTGTATATCGTAAAATCCGAATCGGATTTCCAATGACTACAGCATAAGATGGAATATTGTGAGTCACAATTGTTCCTGCGCCAATCATGGCATGTTCACCAATATGTATCCCTGGTAAAATTACGGCCCCCCCCCCTATAGAAGCCCCTTTTTTAATAGTCGTTATAGGAAATTTATCTGGGAAGCATTTTGAGCGAGGAAATCTGTCATTAGTAAAAGTAACATTTGGTCCAATAAATACATCATCGTCAATTCGTAGTCCATCCCATAATTGGACACCATTTTTAATGGTGACCCGATCGCCAACTATAACATCATTTTCAATAAAAACATTCGCACATATATTACAATCTTTCCCTATAACAGCTTTGTTTAAAACAACGACAAATTGCCATACTCTTGTGTTGCATCCAATGTTTTCAGATTGAACATCTGCGAGCTTGTGAATGTAATAATTGCTCATCTATTTTAGATCCTTATTGTATTCCATATCAAACCACATGGCAAATAATATAAAAATACTCGAACTCATAAACGAAAACATTGCTGCTAAGGTATTGATCGGGGGCAATTGACCGTCTATGCCAAGAAATATAATTGCCCTAACAGTCAAAATAATCGTAAAAAAGAAAAACAAAATGCCAAAAAAATAGAAAAATATCAGCGGATGAAAATCTCTGATAACATATTTTTGCACCATCCTTCGCGTAAATCCTTTAATCAAAATCCACGGAATAGTGAAAATAACTTTTTTCAAACGGATGCCAGAAACTTCACCGACATTGTAAACCGGTCGGATAGAAATGTCACGCACTCGGAAGTTGGCGATGTTCAAGCTGATCAGCAGGTCATTGGGCATTCCGTAGCGAGGATAAATCGCATCCAGATCAATGGCCCTCAGGGCTTGCAGGCTGATGGCGGTGTAGCCGCTCTGAGAATCCGCCACATGCCAGTAACCAGAGGCAATTTTAGTGAAAAGCGACAGAAATGAATTGCCAATATAGCGGTGCGTGGGAATCATGCCCCACGATTCACCCCGGAAAAGCCGGTTGCCCTTAGTATAATCACATTCACCGGCGCAGACCGGCTTGACGATGCGCGGCAGATCAGCGGGATCCATTTGAAAATCAGCGGCCATGACAGCGGTCACATCCACTTGATGATCCCGCGCCCATTTGTAGCCGGTGGCGATGGCTGCGCCCACCCCTCGGTTATGCAGATGGGAAAGAAGAACGATTTTTCGATTTGACTCCGCCAGCCGCCGCACGACCGCTGCTGTGCTGTCTTGGCTTTCGTCGTCCACGACAATAATATAATCAACAAAATCCGGCATAGTGCCGATGACTTTGCTGATCAGTCGCTCTTCGTTATGGGCAGGAATAACTACCCCGATTTTTTTTTCAAGAAACATGCCGTGTCGCGCAGGAAGAACGTGTACGCAATTGTCTGTCTGATGATAACATCCTGTTGCGCTGGCGGCAAGCAATCTGATAAAAAAATATGCCGCCGCTCATTCGGTGATGGATATCAGCTCAAGATCAAAGCTCAAATCCCTGCCTGCCAGCGGAGGGTTCGCGTCAAGCTGCACAGTCTCCGCGTCCATCCCGACCACTCGCACCAGAATCGGCTGATTGTGCGGCCCGGAAAGCTGTATCTGCTGGCCGATCTCCGGGACTATATGCGCTGGGAACTGGCTGCGCGGCACATTGATGACCATTTCATCATGCCGCTCGCCATAGGCCTTGCCCGCAGCAATCATGACATTTTTTCGCTCGCCCGGCTCCATGCCGGTCACAGCCTCGTCAAACCCAGCGATGACCTGGCCGCTGCCAAGGGTGAACTCCAGCGGCTCCACACCCCGTGAAGAGTCAAAAGTGGAGCCGTCCTCCAGCGTGCCGGTGTAATGGACTTTCACACAGTCCCCTTTCTTTGCCGCTGCCATCGTTTTCTCCTTGCTCAAGGTTGATCGGGCGCATCAATTGGTTGTGCAGCCTGCGGTTCTTCCGGCGCAAAACCGGTGCCGCAGCAGAGAAGGCATTCCTCCACGCTGAGAAGAAAGCGGCTTTCGCCTTTGAAAGAACTGAGCTGGCCGCTGCCGCCGCAGGCCGGACAAGGCGCAGGCGGCTTATTACAAGGGGCGGTTCGCGAACCGCCCTTACAGTTCGCCATTCTTGAGCTGCTCCAGCTCTTCCCAGCGGGCGTACAGGCGGGCCACTTCTTGGGCCGCTGCTGCCTGCTCTTCCCAGTATTCAGCGAGCTTGGCTGGATCAGCAACAAGCTCCGGCTCGTGCATCCGCGCTTCCAGCTCTTCCTGCCGGGTTTCAGCAGCGAGGATGCTTTCCTCGATCAGATCATACTCGCGCTGGTCTTTGTAGGAAAGTTTTTTCACCGCTTTTTTCGCCTCTGCCGCAGCAGACGGCGTTTTTTTGTTGCTTGGAGGCGGGATTGCGTCCTCAGCAAGAGTGCGCAGCCATTGCGCATACTCAGCAAAGAAGGAAGCGTTGCCCTTGCCGTCAAAGCCGAGCACCTGATCACAAAGCCGGTCGAGCATGAAGCGGTCGTGGGTGACCAGCACCAGCGCGCCGGGGAACTCGTTCAGGCTTTCCTCCAGCACATCCAAGGAAGGAATGTCGAGATCATTGGTCGGCTCGTCGAGGAGCAGCACGTCCGCAGGCTGGCGCATCAGGGCGGCGATGAGGATGCGGGCCTGCTCGCCGCCGGAGAGCCGCGCCACTGGTGTTTCAAGCTGATCCGGGCGGAAGAGGAAGCGTTTCGCCCATGAAACCACGTGGATTGATCTGTCCTGATAGAGCACCGAATCGCCGTCCGGTGCCAAAGCGCGGCGCAAGGTCTGCTGCTGATCAAGCTGCTGCCTGCGCTGATCAAAGTTGACAATGCGGAGCTTGTCCGCCACCTTGACCGTGCCGCTGTCCGGCTTCAGCCCGTCATCGCGGTCTGCGGCGGCGAGTATCTGCATCAGGGTGGACTTGCCGCAGCCGTTGCGACCCAGCAGGCCCAGCCTTGTGCCGGGCGAGAGCGTCAGATCAAGATTGCTGAAGAGCTGCCTGTCGTCAAAGCTCTTGCTGATGCCAACCGCAGTCAGCAGCTTTTTCGTCTTGCGCTCCGTGGCATCAAAGGCGATGTCCACCTTGCCGACCCGGTTGCGGTTCTTCACCTCGACCAGATCGTCCTGAAGCTGATAGGCTGCGTCCTTGCGGGCCTTGGCCTTGGTGCCTCTGGCTTTCGGGCCGCGACTGAGCCATTCATTCTCGCGCCGCACCTTGTTGGCTAACCGATCCTCCTGCTCCTGCTGCTGCTCAAGGAAGGTTTCCCGCTGCTCCACAAAGGCGGAATAGTTGCCGTTCACCTGCAAAGTCCCGTTCGGGTAGGCGGCAGACAGCTCAATCACCCGCCTGACCGTGTTTTCGAGAAAGCGGCGGTCGTGGCTGATCATCAGAAAGGCGGCAGGACTTTCCGGCAGCGAGGCGTTGAGCATCTTCTCCAGCCAGAGGATGCCTTCCAAATCAAGATGGTTGGTCGGCTCGTCCATCAGGAGCAGATCAGGCCGGACAATCAGGGCGCGGCAGATCGCCAGCCGCTTGCGCCAGCCGCCGGAGAGCAGTCCTGCCGGGCAGTCAGGATCAGTGAATTCTGCCCGGCTGAGAAGAGCCTGCGCCCGGCTTGTCCGCTCGGCAGGCTCCAAATGCTGGTCGTCAATTGCCGCACAGAGGTTGTCCAAGCAGCTCTGGTCTTCCGCAAACGCATCCTCCTGCGCAAGAAAGCTGCTGCGGACATGCCGCTGGCGGAATATCTCGCCGCTGTCCGGCTCAATCAGGCCGCTGAGGATTTTCAGCAGCGTGGATTTGCCGGAGCCGTTCGGCCCGATCAGACCGATGCGGTCGCCCTCGCTGATGGAGAGATTGACTGAGGAAAAGAGCGGTTGCGCCCCAAAGGCTTTGCCGATGGTGCGGCAGGTGAGCAGGTCGGCCATGCGTCAGAGTTCCATTTCAGGATCAGCGGCCTGCGGACAGGAGCCAAGCCGTTTGTAATAGGAAGAAGCAGAAAAGACATGCTGCCGGGCAGAGATATGCCCAGCAGCCGGGAGGCATTATAGCATGGCAGGGCAGCCGAAGCGAGTTTTTTGGGCAGCCCGGCGCGTTCGGAGCGGCGGGCGGGCTGATTGGTTCGGCACCGTCATTCTGACAGAGACCGCTTTCCAGCTCGCAAATATCCCCTCTGTGGCGACACAGCAAAAAGCCGGATGGAAACATCCGGCCTTGTTATATTGCGGAGGCATGACGGCAGTCAGGCGGGAAAAGGGACAGCCGATGCGACCCGGTCGTTATACTCGATACGATTGAATCGTTATACGTATCATGAATCAGTCGTTATATGTATCACGAAGTTGCCGTGATACGTATAACGGCGCACGGCAGTCACGCAAGCCTGATCCGCACGTTGCTCTGCTTGCGCAGGCGGATGACCTTGGGCGTGATCTCTGCCAGTACATGGGCCGAGGAATTCTATGGGCGGTGAGGTGTCTCAAACAGACTTGCGAACTGCAAGATAGCCTGCTTATTACAATGCCTGCATAGCTTCGAAAAATGACTTCTTCTGCTGAAGAGACAATGTGTTGCAATTCGACACATCCTGCAACAAGAGCTTTTTCTTTGCTGGATCAAGTAAGTCATGTTCCGACCTGTACAATGCCTCCAAGAGCAGCAAGGCGGCATAGTGTGCGGCCATACCGTAATCATGGCCATCAAGCAATGGTGTTTTTGCCAATTCAAAATATGGCAAGGCTTCTTGTGGAGTCGAGGTCAACGCTGCTGTCGCCAACGCCATGCTGCTGCTCATCAGTACTCGATATCCGTCAACAGAGTCTTCCAGCTCAAATTTATGACAAGCACTTGCTGCATAACGTAATATAGATTCGCAGTAAATTTTACGTTGTTCTTTTACGCGTAATTGCTTCCGGCGCGTGAGAACATCCTGAAACAGCGTGTTCAGATGTTTTGCTTCATCCATATATATTGGATTAGATTCACCCAGCGCATAGTGTCGTATAATAAGCCGCACCGCATTGACAGCGGCTGACGATGAGCGTGAAGCACTATGGCCGTTTGTGTGAACAAGCAATGCTCCGACTATTATTATGAAAGCGGCTATGGTCCTTTTAAGAGGGCATTTCTGAATCATTCTGGATAAGGCGCAATATGGAAGGAAATCGCTTCCTGACAGAATATACAATGGAGTGGGCAAGCAAAAGACGCGCTTGCCCACACTGCGCCTCTTCAGCCCTTAATCCGCACGTTGCTCTGCTTGCGCAGGCGGATGACCTTGGGCGTGATTTCGACCAGCTCGTCGTCGTTGATGTAGGCGATGCAGTCTTCCAAGCTCATCTGGCGGGGCGGGGTGAGAATGACCGCCTCATCCGAGCCAGAAGCCCGCATGTTGGTCAGCTTCTTGCCTTTGGCCGGATTGACGACCATGTCCTCGCCCCGGCTGTTCTCGCCGATGATCTGCCCTGCGTACAGCGGCTCGCCCGCGCCGATGAAGAAGACACCGCGCTCCTGCAAGTTGAACAAGGCGTAGGCCACGCTGACGCAGTTCTCCTTGACGAGCAGCACGCCGTTCTGGCGGTTCTGAATCTCGCCCGCGTGCGGCCCCCATTCAGCAAAGACGTAGTTCATCACGCCCATGCCGCGCGTGTCGGTCATGAACTGGGAACGATAGCCAAGCAGACCGCGCGTCGGCACCTTGAAGACCATGCGCGACATGCCGTTGTGGTTCTTCATCTCGGTCATCACGCCTTTCAGGCGGCCCAGCTTGTCAATCACTGCGCCCTGATACTGCTCATCCACATCCACGGTCAGCGACTCATACGGCTCCAGCATTTTACCGTTCACCTCGCGCATGATGACGTGGGGGCGGGTGACTTGGAACTCGTAGCCTTCGCGCCGCATCTTTTCAATCAGAATCGAGAGATGCAGCTCGCCACGGCCTGAAACACGGAAGCCCACACCCTCAGTCAGCGGCTCGACTTTTAGAGCCACGTCAGCCAGCGTCTCCCGGCTCAAGCGCTCCTCAATGTGCCGCGAGGTGACAAACTTGCCGTCCTGCCCGGCAAAAGGCGAGTCATTGGGAATGAAGTGCATGGAGATCGTCGGCGGATCAATCTCAATCAGCGGCAGGGGCTTGGGATTGTCCGGGTCAGTGAAGGTCACGCCCACAGTCACGTCGTCCATGCCTGCCACTGCGACGATGTCGCCCACACTTGCGCTCTCCACCGGCACCTTTTCGCTGCCCGAAAAACCGAAGATCTTGCTGATCCGCACCGGCTTGATCGAGCCGTCGCGGCGGGCGACGACAATGCTGTCGTTAAGGCGCAGAGTGCCGTTGACTACTTTGCCAATGCCCAGGCGGCCTAAATACGGCGAATAATCAATGGTGTTGATTTGCAGCTGAAGCGGCGCGGCAGGATCGCCGGAGGGCGGCGGCACATGCTTGATGATCATCTCGGAGATCAAATCCATGCCTTGGCCCGGCACGAGCGGCTCATTGTGATCGGCGACCATGGCCGACTGCTTGGCCGAGCCAAAGACCACCGGAAAATCAAGGATGTGATCCGGTGCTTCCAGTCTCCCCAGCAGGTCGAAGACTTCATCTACCGCCCAGTCGCAGCGGGCGGCATCTTTATCAATCTTGTTGATCAGCACCAAGATGGGCAGCTTGGCCGCCAGCGCCTTCTTGACGACAAAGAAGGTCTGCGGCATCGGCCCTTCCTGCGCGTCAACCAGCAGGACAACGCCGTCGGCCATGCGCAGGACGCGCTCCACCTGGCCGCCGAAATCGGCGTGGCCTGGGGTGTCAATAATGTTGATTTTATAATCTTTATACAGATAGGAGCCGTTCTTCGAAGCGATGGTGATGCCCCGCTCCCGCTCCAAGTCCATCGAGTCCATCATCCGCTCCGCCACCTGCTGGTTCTCGCGGAAGAGGCCGCTCTGGTGGAAGAGTTTGTCAACGAGGGTGGTTTTGCCGTGGTCAACGTGGGCGATGATGGCCACGTTTCTGATTTTGCTTTGATCCATTGCTGCGCTGCTGCTCCTGTGAAAAATGAAAAGGGGCGCAGACCGCGCCCGGCTTGGAATATAAAAAAGGCGGAATGTACCGCAGATGGGCTGGAAAGACAAGAAGATTAGCGCAAAGTGATTCTTTGTCCGCCAGCCAAAGTTTTTTTTGGCAGACACTGCGGCGCGGCGGCATATTCAAGCGGAGCAGGTAAACGCATTGCACGACGAACACAGTTTGCCATTCCGACCAAAGGGATGGATATTCGGCGGGAAGGATTTTTCGCTGCGGCAAGTCAAAACAATATGTCACCTCACATGGCGTTGTGACTTGAACGTGTTGTTGTTTATCGGCGCTTACGGCGTTGAAAAAGCCGCAACTTGGGTTGTTCCTATTAAAACTTGACAGCGGTGATTTCATACCCTATCCTGAAAACAGGGAGGCACTGTTCATTATCTGACCAGTGTTCCGAACTTTCTGGTTGGTGCGGAAGAAATGTTTTTCTGCTCCGGAAAGTTGAAAAAGCCACAGCCGTCGCGAGGCGGTGCCGGAAAGCCACGGGTCTCACGAAGACAGCCGGGTTGCCTGCTATACCAGGGAGGGTATCATGAAAACCACAACATTTGCAGGAGGAAAAACCACAGTACAGCAGAGGATGACAGTTCTGGCCGGGATTCTGATCGCCGCCGCGCTCAGTGCCTGCCAAGGCAAGCCGGAACCTGTTGTTGCCACTGTCCATGCCGCCGAGGCTCCCCGCCATGCTGCGGAGGATGAAGGCGGCTGGATGCGGATGCGCAGCGTGGTCACGCCCGCTGAGGCTGCCGCCGCCGTGCCTGATGCCAGCTATGGCCAAGCAGGAACGGTGGACCGGACAGCAATGGTGGCCGCCCACAACCGCTGGCGGGCCGAGGTCGGTGTGCCGGGCCTGCGCTGGTCGGACAAGCTGGCTGGTGTTGCCCAAGGCTGGGCGGATCAGCTGAAAAGCGAAGGCTGCGCCATGTACCACAGCGGCAACGGTTACGGCGAGAACATCTACAAGGCAAGTGCATTGATATGGTCAGACGGTCGGCGCGAGCTGCAGAAGAAAACGCCGCAGCAGGTGACCGACAGCTGGGGCAGCGAAATTAAATTCTATAATTACGCTGACAACAGCTGCAGCGGTGTCTGCGGGCATTACACCCAGTTGGTCTGGAAAGACACGAAGGAAGTCGGCTGCGGCATGGCAGTTTGCGGCGACAACTCTCAAGTCTGGGTATGCAGCTATGCTCCTGCTGGCAATGTGATCGGTCAGAAGCCTTACTGAGCTGTCTTTGCCGGATCAGCAGTGTCCGGCAGAACTCGCAATACCAGCAGCCGTTCTCCGCACCCTCGGAGAACGGCTTTTTTTTGGTATATTAGACACTATATCGATTTTTTCAAGCAATCGGCATTGACTTTTTGCCAAGGTCTGAATCTTAATCTGAAATTGTGCAGTGCGCAAGCAATCTCCATGACTGTGTCAGCAAACCAGC
>NZ_JBLWEN010000022.1:0-8162 GCF_048287415.1 Candidatus Electronema sp. JM | reverse complement strand
GCTGTAATTTCAAGTTCCATGTCTTCCTCTGTGTGCGGTTATATTCGTGCTGGACAGCAGAAATATAACACATGCGGGGAAGCATGGATTTTTCAAGATTTATAGGTCACAACTTGGGTTAAAGAAAAGGTAAAATCATGCTTCAGGCAAAACTTTCCAGCAAATTTCAGCTATCCATTCCCAAGGCCATGCGTCATGCCCTTGACCTCAAGGCAGGGCAGGAATTCACCCTGCTTGCTCGGGGCCGCATCATTGAGCTGATTCCGCAGCGGTCAATCAAAGAGGCGAGGGGAATGCTCTCCGGCTGTGAATGCGCGGATTCATCCGAATACAGAGCCAGGACGGAGCGCAGCCCGGAATGATGCTGATAGACACGTGCGGCTGGATTGAGTGGCTGACAGACGGGCCGCTCTGCCCTCAGTTTGAGCCGTATTTCACCCGGATTGAATCGGTCATCGTGCCGACTTCAATTCAGTATGAGCTGTACAAATGGACAGCCCGGCGGTGCAATTTGCAAACAGCTCTGGAAGTCGCCGCTGTGACCGAGCAGGGCAGTGTTGCGCCTCTGTCAACGGCAATTGCTCTTTCTGCCGCCGACTTCTCCGCAGAACATTCCCTTTCTTTCGCAGATTCCATCATCTATGCCACAGCCCGGTTTCATAATGCCCTGCTGATCACTTCGGCGCGCATTTTGAAGGACTGCCGGGAGTGAGGCTTTTCAGGAAGCAGCAAGGCTGAACGCCCTGTCTTGCCGCCCCTGATGAGTCACTGAAACGATGCCCAACAGATTTGCAGAAAGCGGGTATTTTGAAAAAATAAATTTTTCTTCTGACTGAATTTTTGTTTAGTTTCTTATTGTTACTTCACATTTAGTGGCTCTCCCCTTCGCACCATATAAGTCAAATATACAGGGCTTTGATATTTCTTAAAAATATCAAAGCCCTGTTTTTATTTGCAGCGGCTTTGTACAAACTCATGGTACAAAATGGCCGCATCCTACCTTGTCAAAAAGGCTGATACGTATTACTTTCGTCATAGTCTTCCTGAATCCACCCGGCAGCATCACGACAAGAGATGGTAATAGTCAATCATGAGTGATCAATGAAACAAAATACGCTCATTATGATTATGAATAAATCTCCAGACAGATGCAGTTAAGTTCTCCATGCTTCTTGAGAACGACAATATTTTCCTGACTAATGCCGACAATCTTTGCCTGTCAGCCGGAAACACTTTTGCGTAAGATGCCCAGCCGTCCGTAAAAAATATTCCGTTCTTTTTGCAGTCTTCAGAAAGGGAGTCCCACAGGGAGGCAGCTCCGGCATCATCTCTTTTTCCAACATGACATCATGTTATAAGACCTGTTCTCCTTGCTTCCGGCAAACGTCCACATTTTGTCGGCATCTATGAATATTTTCCCTTCTCTTGACATCTGAAAAGTCTGCCTTTTGACTTTATCTCGTTTTTTTAACATAGTCATGAAGCCATCTTTTTGAAATTGAGACTGCTCTTGCAATTCCTGCCATGTATATTTTTTCAAGAAGAAGCCTGTCAGCTATCAGCCATTCCGCATCAGCAATTCTTCTTCTTTCTGGATTTTCAAAAAATTGACGCGAGCGCTTCTTGCATAAAAATTTCTTCTTTCCATTTGCTATGGAACCGTTTTTGACTGGCGATAAGCATACAGCCAAGGGTCGAATTTTTATTATTTCACAATAAATTCAGTACGTTTTCAGGATTGTTCCGCTTTATCACTCACAGATCACCATCACCTCCTCCCGCAGGGGCGGTTCGCGAACCGCCCCTGCATTTGCCGCCTGTTTGTTCTCACCTGATGAAGAAGGTGATTGATCTTTTCTCAGCAAGTTCATAAAGTAGGATGCGGCGACCGCACCCTGCCTGACTGCAAATCCCGGCCAACCGCATCGGCCAGCTTAACATCACTCAGAAAGTGATGTAAGGCGGTGTATTTCATGTTCCGGGCCAAGCTCTGAAAACTGCTTTCACTTTTGTAGAAATAACATGGCAATAATGCGCAGTGACCGAAACAAACCGTCTTCTTTGACCGAATATCCCTTTGCTCCAGAAACTTTTATCACTGCCGCAGGGCACCGTCTGTCCTATGTTGACGAAGGCAAAGGCCCGGCAGTGGTCATGGCGCACGGCAATCCTTCGTGGTCGTACCTCTACCGCAACCTGATCACCGCGCTCTGGACGGAGCACCGCTGCATTGCGCCCGATCATCTGGGCTGCGGCCTATCGGACAAGCCGCAGGACTGGCCCTACCGCTTGCGCGGCCATATCGACAATTTCACCGCCCTGCTGGATCAGCTCCGCATTGAACGCTGCGTTCTTGTTGTCCATGATTGGGGCGGGGCGATTGGCATGGGCTGGGCCGGACAGCACCCGGAGCGCGTCGCCGGTCTGGTGGTGCTCAACACCGCCGCCTTTCCTTCCAAGCATCTGGCGTGGCGCATCGCTGTCTGCCGCTGGCCGTTCCTTGGCGCATTGCTGGTGCGCGGCCTGAATGGCTTTGCCTGGCCTGCGACCTTCATGGCCGTGCAAAAAACCATGCGGCCTGAGATCAAAGCCGCCTTTCTGCATCCGTATGACTCGTGGGCGAACCGGATTGCCGTCCACCGCTTTGTCCAAGATATCCCCATGCGCCCCAGTCATCCCTCATGGGACACGCTGGCTGAAGTCGAAGCCTCGCTGGAGCGGCTGCGGCACAAGCCGATGCTGATCTGCTGGGGCGGGCAGGATTTTTGTTTTAACAATCACTTTTACGGGGAATGGCGGCGGCGTTTCCCGCAGGCGGAAAGCTGCTATTTCCCTGCTGCCGGGCATTATGTGCTGGAGGATGCGCTGCCGGAGGTGCTGAAGGTGCTGCCAGGCTTTGTCAAAAAATGCCACGGGCTGAAATAGTGGCGGCGGTCACATCACCACATGCACCCGTCTGCCGAAATCATAGGCCTTATTGGAAACATCGTATTCCATCTGCCCGCCGCGCAGTTTGAATGTCGGGCCGTTGATGGTCACATCACCCGGACTGACTAATTGTTTGCCAGCATCATAATAATGCAGCAGGCTGCTGCGCAGTTCTTCATGCTGCACTGGCTTGACCAGCACCACATCATCGCGCAGGATGAGGTGCTTTTCGTCCAACTGATAGCTGCCTGAACGGCTGGTCACGGTGATGGGATCATCACCTGCTTTGCTGTACACGGCATGAACTGTGCTCATGTCAATCTCCCGGTCGCTTGCGCCGGTGCGGGCCTGCGCCGCCCGCACCGTCCATGTCTGCTGGCCTTTGCTGGTGAAGGTCAGCACCACATTTTCCATGACAAAGTCCTGCCGCTCCTGCGTGAAAAGCTGCTCCGCCGCCGCGTCGTAGCCGCCACGCGGGGCAAGAAACTCTGCCGCTGCGCCTTTCCACAGCGGGCTGCTGACGAGCAGACCAAGCGGGATGAGCCAGAGCAAGTTGCGGAAACTGCCGCTCATCGTCCGCCTCCGAGATGCCGGGCAAAAATGCCTGCCAGCAGACCTTTCGCCTCCAGAATCAGCTCGCAGACCTCGCGCACCGCGCCGTGGCCGCCGCGTTGCTCGGTGACATAATCCGCCCGCTGCCGCAGTTCCGGCACAGCATTGGCCGGAGCAAAGGCGCAGCCGACCTTGACCAGCACCGGCAAATCCAGCCAGTCGTCGCCCATATAGGCGGTCTGCTCCGGTTTCAGGCCGGTCTGGACGAGCAGTTCAGCATAAGCGGCGGCCTTGTTCGAGCAGCCAGCGGCGATGTGCTGAATCTTCAGATCACGCGCCCGGCGGCTCACGGCTTCAGAATTTCGTGCTGTGATCAGGCCGACGCTGATGCCCGCCTCTTGGAGGATGCGCAGGCCGAAGCCGTCTTGAGTGTTGAAGCCTTTGACCTCGCCTGCCTCCGGGAGGTAATACACGGTGCCGTCAGTCAGCACGCCGTCCACATCCAGCAGCAACAGCTCAATTTTTTTCGCCTTGCACAACACCGCGTTCCACGCCGCGCTGCGCACAACCGGCTTTTCCCGCTCCGCCGCCCGCTCACGCAGAGCTTGGGTCAGAGCGCAGTCTGAATAGCCTTCACCAGTGCCGCAGTTATCCTTGCTCATTCCCGAATTTGTTCACTGTTTTGCGAATTTCCAGAAGCTGACGGAGCAGCGGCTCGACCTTGTCCAAAGGGATGCTGTTCGCGCCGTCGCAAAGGGCTTTGTCCGGGTCAGGATGCACCTCCATAAACAGGCCGTCCACTCCGGCAGCCATCGCCGCACGGGTCAAGGTGGGGATGAACTTGCGCTGGCCGCCAGAGCTGCCGCCCATGCCGCCCGGCAATTGGACAGAATGGGTCGCGTCAAAAATCACTGGGCAGCCGAAAGAGCGCATCACCGGCAGGGAACGCATATCCACCACCAGATTGTTGTAGCCGAAGCAGGAGCCGCGCTCCGTGAGGAGAATGCGCTCGCTGCCAGCAGCCCGCACTTTTTCCACCGCATGTTTCATATCCCACGGCGAAAGAAACTGTCCTTTTTTAATATTCACCACCCGCCCTGATTTAGCCGCCGCCACCAAAAGATCAGTCTGGCGGCAGAGGAAGGCTGGGATTTGAATGACATCAAGACATTCCATCGCTATGTCAATCTGACTGGTCTCATGCACATCAGAAATCACCGGCACCCCGATTTCTTGGCGGATGCGGCAGAGCTGACGCAGACCCTTTTTCAGTCCCGGCCCTCTGAAGGCATTCAGCGAGGTGCGGTTGGCTTTGTCAAAGGAGGTCTTGAACACATAGGATATTTCAAGCCGCTGGCAGATGGCCTTCATCTCCCAAGCGATCTGCCAGCAAAGATCGCCGGACTCCAAGGCGCAGGGGCCAGCCAGCAGCAGCAGCGGCTGGCCGGGGCCGACCAACATGCCCTTGCCGCCAAGGGGAGAGCTTATTTCAACAGTTTTCATCAGATGTGCTGAGAGGTATGAGGATCAGGACGGAGCAGCTTCACGATGCAGCCATGAAAAAACACTATACAGCCTTTGCCCGGCGCAGGCAAGCGCGGGCCAGTTTGTCGTGCTGTCACAGCAGCTCAGTGTCCTCGTGCGAATAGGCCGGAGCGCAGCAGCAGAGCAGCACCAGATCACCGCTGCCGCTGTTTTTGATGCAGTGCGCTGTCCCTGCCGCAATGCAGATGGTGTCGCCCGGCCCGACCGCAAAGGTCGCATCAGCCAAGGTCATCAAGCCGCTGCCGGACAGAATGTGATACAGCTCCTCGCTGCGCAGATGGCGGTGGAGCCGAGTTGTGCCGCCGGGCTTGACGACCGCTTCGGCAAGGCTCTGCTTCTGGCAGCTGTTCTGCGGCTGCGGGCGCATCAGCTCCCGGATTTCCGAGCCGTCCAGGGTGATGTACGGCGCAACCGCATCTCTTCTGCTGTGGTCCCGGCACATTATCTCCCTCGCGGAAAACTTGCCGTTTTGCGGCAAAATACAGTACAATGCCCGGATAAACGCTCTTCCATTTTTGCTCTGCTCCTGCGGCGATGAAATTTCATTTATCTCATTTTACCAAGAAAAAAATCCAAGCAAGCGGCGAAGCTGACCAGCCAGAAGACCTCGGCGGCCAGCAGCCCTTCGCGTTGGTCAAGTATTTTTCCTTCACCTCGCTGACGGTGATTTTGCTCGCCTCGCTGACCTTGACGTGGAGTTTTTCGCAGAACACCCGCCAGACCATTCTGGAGCGGAGCGAAATCTATTCGCGCATGTTCGCCGAAAGCCTCAACCGGCAGGTTTTTTATCTTTTTATTTTACCGACCTTTGTCCGTTATGGCCGTATCGCCTTGTCTGATCCGGTGCAATTCGAGCAGCTTGATCTGATCATCACCGACATCACTCGCGGCATGAACATCAAGTCGGTGACCATCTTTGATTCCAAAGAAAATATCATTTCCTATTCCACCGAAGCGGCCTTGGTCGGCAAGCGCAACGCGGGTGGAATTGAGTACCAGAAAGCTCTGCACGGCGAAAGCTCAACCGTGCTGATGTCGAGCGGCTCCGTGCTCAACCTCCTCCTGCCCGGCAGCGCGGCGGTGTCCAGCCAGCTTCAGACCTACGTGCCGTTCCGCCGCGACCGGGGAGCGATGCCGGGAGAGATCATGGGGGTGGTGGCGGTGACGCAGGATTTGTCCGCAGACATGGAAGCCCTTTTCGCCCTTCAGCTCAAAATTATTTTGTTTTCGCTGACAGTGATGGGCATTTTGTTCGCTGTGCTCAGTGCGATAGTCATTCGGGCGGATCGGATCATGGAAGCGAGGGCGCAGGAACGGCGCGAGCTGGAAAAACAGCTGCATGAATCCAAACGGTTGGCTGCCTTGGGCAAAATGATCGCTTCGGTCTCGCACGAAATTAAAAATCCGCTCGGCATCGTCCGTTCAACAGCGGAGATCATCACTAAACGGATCAGCAAAGTCGCGCCGGGCAACGAGCATCTGGCTGCCATCATTGTGCAAGAAACCACCCGGCTGGATGGCATCGTTCGGGAATTTCTTGATTTTGCTCGCCCCAAAGACCTGAGCCTCGCGTCCAGCTCGCTGAACAGCTTAGTTGAACGGATGGCAGTGTTCATGGAGGCGGAATGTCAGAAGAAAAACATCCGCATGATGCTGGAGCTGGATCCGACGCTGCCCGACATCATGATGGACAGCGAGCAAATGTATCAGGTTGTGCTGAACATTGTCTTCAACGCGGTTCATGCCATGTCGGAGCAAGGCGGCGACCTCATCGTGCGCACCAAGCCCTTGCCGGAGGGCGGGGCGGTCATGGAGATTGCTGACACCGGCTGCGGCATGTCAGAAGAAAAGATAACCCATATTTTCACGCCGTTCTACACCGACAAAAACCGGGGCACCGGGCTTGGTCTGGCCATCACCAAAAACATTGTTGAGAAGCACGGCGGAACAATTGCAGTTGCCAGCACAGAGGGCGAAGGCTCAACTTTTGCAGTGCGCCTGCCAGGGGGTAATGGTGATTTATGAATGATGAGGCAGTGGCTCAAATCAGTTGATCAGGCACTTTCCAAGTACCGGCCGTGTTGAAAATAATAACGGTTGATGTGCATGCCGATCACATTGTCGTGTATCCTTTCGTCTTTTGAAAAACAGATCGTTTTTCTGTTCAGCCGCTTGAGATGCGTTCTGAAGAGATTCCTCCTCTCTATTCTCCAGGTATCCGCTTTCCCTGTTACATGTTTTTCGAGTGGTGGGCTGAATCCGTTAATTTTTTAATTTTTCTCGATATATTATTCAGTCATTATGAAACAGTATATCGAAATCAGCTGTCGGCATTGCGGAGCTGACGATCTAGTTAAAAACGGTCGCAGTGAAAACGGAACTCAGCGGTATCGCTGCAATAAGTGCGGAAAGAGCTTTCAGCATGAATACACATATAACGCATGGAAACTTGGGGTGAAGGAACAAACAGAGAAACAGACCCTGAACAGCTACGGAGTCAGAGATATAAGCAGAAATATTGATATTTCAAAAGACACTGTAATCTCTGAGCTGCGAAAAAAAAAGACCGGCGGAAGTGAATCCGCACTTCATGGCGCATCTGAGCAGTTTGTCATCCTGCGCGCTGGAAATTGAAATTTACGCAGATGCGAAAGCGGATGAATTTTGGATTTATGTCGGGAATAAAAAGAATCAGAGATGGACATGGCACGCCGTTGAAAGGAAAAGCGGCATAATACTGGCATGGCATAATGGCAGAAGAACGGATGAGAGATGTTGCCGCTTAATGGACAAACTTTCTGTTTTTCCTGTAATCTGTTTGCTATACAGACGACTAGCAGAGTTGCAGGAAATACATTCCATCAGAGAAACATGCTGTCGGAAAAGCAAATACTTGGAGAACAGAGCGTAGAAATCTCAATTTCAGGACTCATCTCAAGCGTCTGAACCGTAAACGGTCTGTTTCTCAAAAGATGAAAGAATACATGATAATGTCATAGGCATGTATATCAATAAGTAACCCAAGTTGTGACCTATAACATTGTTTTTTCAATACCGTAAGCCAAGATAAAAAGAAAAACCTTCAATTCAAAACCATGCGAGGTGACAGCATGAATATGTGCTGGAAATCTTTGTGT
>NZ_JBLWEN010000021.1:0-34788 GCF_048287415.1 Candidatus Electronema sp. JM | reverse complement strand
CTCAATCCGATTGAAAATAAATGGGCACAAGCAAAAGCCCGCAGAAGAAAACTTGGCTGTTCTGTTGATGATCTCTTTCAGCAGCTTGACCTGTAGTCAATTTATTATGCTACAGCTATATGCGCTGGAAATCTTTGAGCGATGACGCTGAATGCTGATTTAATCCGTTATTTTCAATGAATCCGCTTCATGAAACGGGGTGGCAAGCTGACTCATCAGGCCGCGCAAGACAGATTCAGGAATTCTGCGCAGGCGGCGGCTGAACTGGCTTTTTGAAAGCATGGCGGGCAGATATCCATGCCGCTCAAGAAACACGCCGCTTTTTTCATGACTGCCGGAGAAGAAAGCGGCGGCAGTCAGAGCTGCGGTCATGACCTTAGCTGCGCTCATCGCGCCAGCCCTTAAAAATTAAAAAATCATCGCATAAACAGTGAAATACGGTGTTCTTGAGTTCCATATTCTCCTCCGTGTGCGGTTATATTTGTGCCGGTCAGCAGAAATATAACATACGCGGGGAGATATGGATTTTTTAAGATTTACAGGTCACAACTTGGGTTAGCTATACATCACCCCGCCGCTTCTCCAGAGCAAATAAATATACAGCGACCAAAGCCGATAGCCGTGGTCGCGTATGCCCTGCCGGTGCTGATCCAGCAAGGCAAGTGCTTCCGCCCGGCAAAGCGGGCCGCTGTCCTTGGCTAGCAGTTCTTCCAGCTCCTGGCCCAGCTCTTTGCGGAACCAGTCGTGAATCGGCACACCAAAGCCCTGCTTGCGCCGCGTCCAGATGTTGTCAGGCAGCAAATCGCCGCAGGCCAGCCGCAGCATCTTCTTGCCGCTCAGGCCGGAGCGGTGCCACGAGCGCGGCAGCGAAAAGGCCAGCTCGACTACGTCGCGGTCCAAAAACGGCGCACGGGCTTCCAAGGCCCAGCACATTGAGGCCCGATCAACCTTGACCAAAATATCCTGCGGCAGATAGATGAGCGCGTCAGCAGCCATCATCCGCTGGATGTCGTCGGCATCAGCAGCCGCTGGAATTTGCGGCAGCGATTTGCCCCGGCCAGCCAATTCCGGGAAAAGGCGGCGGCAGTGTTCCTTGGCATAGAGCACCGGCGCGAAATACGGCGTTTCGTCCTCAATTCGGTTGATAATATCTTGGAACAGATGCGCTTTTTTGATCAGCGAACGGCTGTGGTGGGCCATCGGCTCCGGCAGGGCGCGGACGAGCTTCTCCACGCCGGAGCGCAGCGGCTTGGGCAGGTGCAGATACCAGCGCAGGATGGCACGGGCCTGATAGCGCTGATAGCCGCTGAACAGCTCGTCGCCGCCGTCGCCGGACAAGGCCACCTTGACCTTGGACGATGCCAACTGCGAGACCATCAAGGTGGGTAGAATGGAGGAATCGGCAAAAGGCTGGCCGACGTTGTTGAGAATCAGGTTAGTAAGATGCGCCCGGTCCCAGCTTTCCAGCACGTTGACGTGGTGATCCGTGCCGAGGCGGGTGGCAATTTGCCCGGCAAATTCGCGCTCGTCGTACGATTTCTCCTCAAAGCCGATGGTGAAGGTTTTGGGACGAATTCCCAGCTCTGTGCGCATAATTGAGACCACGAGCGAGGAATCCACGCCGCCGGAAAGAAAAGCCCCGACCTCCACATCCGCGACCATCCGCCGCCGCACTGCCCGCACTAAGCGCATCCGCAGCTCCGCCGCCGCGTCTTCCTGGCTGCCTTGGAACGTGCGGATTTGCAGCGACCAAAAGGGCTGCTCGGCGCAGGCTTTTCCCGGCGACCATTCGAGCAGATGGCCGGGCAGGAGTTCTTGAACGCCCTGATAGGCGGTGCTGCCGGGCAAGTAATAGCCGTGGCGGAGGAAATCCGCTGTGGCATCCATATCCTCGGCCCAAGGCCGCGCCGCCAGCTTGCGCAGGGCAGGCAGCTCGGAAGCGCAGGCAAGAAAACGGCCATCGGTCTGATAATAGAGCGGTTTCTTGCCCATGCGGTCGCGGCAGAGGAGCAGGCGGCGTTCCAGATTGTCCCACAGGGCAAAGGCCCACATGCCTTCCATCCGGTCTATGAAGGCCGTGCTGCGCAAAATCAGCCCGGCCAACAGCACTTCGGTGTCGCCGTTGGTCTGGAATTGCCATTCGCCAACCAAATCGGGCCGCAGCTCTTGGTAATTGTAGATTTCGCCGTTGAAGCTGAGTACATAGCGGCCATCCGCGCTGCGCATCGGCTGCTTGCTGCCCGCTTGATCAATGATGGACAAACGGCGGTGGCCAACGCTGATGCCCGGCCCCTGCCAAATGCCTGCATCATCCGGCCCGCGATGCTGCTGGGCAGTGAGCGCGGCCTGCATTCTGGCCCGCAGTTCATCAGCGGAAAGTTGTTCGTCAAAGAGCAGGGCTATGCCGCACATGATTTAATTTTTTGTTTTGAGTTAGGGAAAACAAACTTTTTTCCTTTGAAATGCTCCGCTGCTGATCATGGCAATGCTTGATTCTCCATCACCGCAATCCAATAGTCACTTTTTCTATTTTTGATCAATGTCGTCAATGTGGCAGCAGGAGGCAAATTCCATGAATAATAAGTTCCGTCTTGAAGTATTTCGACAAAACCAGCAAGTCGAATTTTAGCAAGATACCCATTCATCCAATTGAACAATATTGGCTGAGAATCGGCACTTCTTAGCCACGAAGTTGGTACAGATACGAGCACAATATAACACGGTTTGGCAGTTTCTATTTCTTGAATCATCTCTTGCTGCATCATTGCCGCCAATGGTTGTTTTTCCATCAATGGATACATATAGATATATCCTGTGGCGGAATGACGGCGACTGTAAAAAGATATTTGCGGCTCTGAACCAAACACGGCAATCCGTGCGTCCGATCGGCTGTGTTCCTCAATATAGCGGGCAATATTCAATGATTCAGGAAAAGGATTAGGACCATATACTTCACGGCAAGCGAGGTCAGGTGACATGCGGAAAAAAATGTCGTGTTCTGTCCAAAGCGAAATTCCAGCAGCTAAACTGAAAAGCAGCCCGGTCATGAATGCAGGGCGTGAAAAAACATGTTGCAGTTTAAAAATTCCCGCTGCTGTAAATCCCGCCAAAATTCCTATCGCAGGCAGCAATATGATAAAATAATGTCTACGAAAATAGAGGCCAGGGCAAACGGCAAGAAGAGATACTAAACTGAAAACCGTCACAAACCGCCGCCAAGGACGCAGTGAAGGCACAAGAAAGAGCATTGCTGCGCCACAAAGTGCCAAGCACCATAAACCAGGTGATGTCGCCGTAAGCATCCTGACAGCGAACTGAAAATTCTCCCAGCCTTGCGGAAGCGTCACGATTCCCGTATAGGCTCTTGCGTAGGTGAATGTCCAGAGCCAGAATTTTCCCAAAACACCTGCTGTGGCCAGCAGAAGAACTGTCAGAAAAAGAGGTATGATTCCGCCTAAGCCAAGCAGTCCCAAATGTTGAGCCAAGACCTTATTTGATGTGCGGCCATATTCACGCCTTGCGAGCCATACGGCGCAGAAAAGACCAAACACCACGCCATGCTGCTTCATTAAAGGTGCTGTCCCCAGCAGCACACCTGCTGCAAAGATTTTCCATGCCGAAAGACGATCTTCAGATTCCATCAGCAGCGCAATTCCGCCAAGGGCAGGCAGCATAACAAAATGGGTGGCGTGGCCTGCAAGTCCAAGCGTTCCTGTGCTGATGGAAAGTAATGAATACGTGCCTGCGGCGACAATGCCAGCAGCATTGCCTGCTATTCGGCGGGTAATGACAAACAGCAGAAGTGCTGTTGTAAAACTGACTAAAGTGACTCCAAGATGGATGCCTGCCACACTCTGCCCGAAGACAGCCATGATAAGAGCATAAGCGGCATAGATGCCCGGCCATTTCATATTATAGGCTTGGACATAAGGAGCAATCCCTTGGAGAAGCAGCTGTCCGGCATAAGCGTACTCTCCCTCATCCCGCTCCAAAGGGAAATCAAGCAGCCGCAGACGGATGAACAGGGCAGGAAGAAGTGTCAGTATCAGCAAAAATGAAGCAACGACTGTCTTTCTTTCAATGTTCTTCATTATTATTGCTGGTCAAACAGCAAGGCTATACCGCACATGGTAAATTCTCTTTAGAAAAAGCAGTAGAAGCAATATGGGCACCGTTTGCCACGCAGCTTTCGTTGCAAGGCTTATTTGCCTTGCCCTGTTCCTTGCCAGCCTCTTTCTTGGCCGGTTCTTCATGCTGCCCGATTATTTTGGCGGTGTACAGCGCAGTAATCAGCGTTGCCAACGCCGTGATCAAACCAGCTATTGCGGTGATAACTCCGGGAACCGTTTCCCAAAATGACGGTTTCTTGCCGCCATCAGCCATATCCATTCCTCCGAGCTTTGCTGTCGCGCACCGCTCTCTTGCTGTAATAAAAAGCGTATAGAACCACTCTACAAAACCTCGGCAATCTCCGCAATCGGTGTCCCTGAAAAAAATCACTGCCCCGGCGACGGCGAAACACCATTCCAAAGACTTCCCAGCCATTCATAGACAACCTGTTCCGACAGCTCCAAATTGGCGGCAGAAGGCAAAAGGCTGGCTGAGGTGAGCAGTTGCCGGTCTTTCACAATAAAATCTGTCGGCGCGGCAATTGGCCGCAAGCCTTCATTCTGAAAAATCCGCATCGCTCGTGGCATGTGCGCCGCCGAGGTGACGAGAATGAACGGCGCATCCTTGAGCAGCGGCTTGAGCAGTTTCGCCTCTTCGGCGGTGTCGCGAGGCCGATCTTCAATCACCAGCCTGCCGCCGTCCACGCCGAGCTGCCGGGCGGTGCGGCCAACCAGCACGGCATTAGCTGTCGCATCGCCCGGACAAGTACCGCCGCTGACCACCAGCCACGACTCCGGCAGCTCGCGGTGCAGCCGAATGCCTTCAATCAGCCGGTAGAGCGAGGCCTGGCCAAGCTGACCGGTTTCCGGCACGCCGGGATCGCTGACATGGGTGTTGCCCAGCACCGCCACGAATTTGATCTGCTGCCGTTCGGCTTCAGCAAGCTGCTCAAGCCGAAGAGGCGGATAGGCACGCTCCAGGCCGCGCAGCCTGCGGGCGGGCAGACTAGAGCCGAAGACCAGAAACACCGCCACGCTGCCCAGCAGGACGACGGCGGCCAGCTTCCGCAGCCGGAGCAGCACGAAGATCAGGCCAAGCAGAACAAAGAACAGCCCTAAAGGCAGCGGCATTAAAAAAGGCGTGAAAAAACGGGCAAGGAAAATCATGCGCTTGCTTTCTTTGTTGAGAATAAAAAAACCGCTGCGGGCAAGCAGCGGTTGCGCCAAAAAAATCAGGCTGATACCTACCCTTCCAAAGCGGCCAAGGCTTTTTTAATCCGGCTCATGCCTTCCTCAATCACCGCCATTGAGGTGGCGAAGGAGAAGCGGACAAAGGCATCCGCGCCAAAGGCCGCGCCCGGCACTGAGGCGACTTTGGCTTCGTCCAAGAAGTAATCGGCCATGTCCACCGAATTCTTGATCGCCTTGCCCTTGAAGGACTTGCCGTAATAGGCGGAGAAGTTGGGGAAGACGTAGAACGCGCCGCTGGGATTGACGCAGGTCACGCCCGCGATGGATTCCAAGTCGCGGACAAAGAAGTCGCGGCGCGGCAGGAAGGCTTTCTTCATTTCCCCGGGGAAATCCTGCGAGCCGGTCAGGGCTGCCAAAGCGGCGTACTGAGCTGGACTGCATGGATTGGAGGTGGAATGGCTCTGCACCTTGTTCATCGCCTTGATCAGATGCAGCGGCCCGGCGCAGTAGCCGATCCGCCAGCCGGTCATAGCGAAGGATTTAGACACGCCGTTGAGCACCACAGTCTGCTCTTTCAGGCGCGGCTCGACATCAAGGATATGCGGCAGCTTGCCGTCAAGATAGCAGATGCTTTCGTAGATGTCATCGCTGACCACCAGCCAGCCGCGCTCCAAGGCCATGTCGGCAACTGCCCGCAGCGCTTTTTCCGAGAAAATCGAGCCTGCCGGATTCGACGGGCTGTTGAGGAAGATGGCGCGGGTTTTCTCCGTCGCTTTGGCCGCCAGCGTGGCCGGATTGAGATCAAAGCCGGTGGCCTCGTCCAAGGGCACTTCGACCGGCACGCCGCCTGCGAGCTGCACCATGGGCGGATAAGAAACCCAGTACGGCGCAGGCACCAGCACCTCGTCGCCGGGATTGAGCATGGCCTGGAAGATGTTGTAGAGGCCGTGCTTGCCGCCGCAGCAGATTTGAATCTGATCCGGGTGATAGTCCCAGCCGTGATCGGCCTTGAAGCGCATGGCTACTGCCTCGCGCAGCTCCGGGATGCCCGGCACAGCAGTGTAGCGGGTCTGGCCGTCGTCAATCGCCTTCTTGCCTGCCTCGCGGACGTGTTCCGGTGTGTCGAAATCCGGCTCGCCGACGCTGAAATTGAGAATGTTTTCGCCAGCGGCCTTCAGGGCCTTGGCCTTGGCGTTGACGGCAAGAGTTGGGGAAGGCGGGACTTGCAGCACCCGCCCGGCAAGACGGATGAGAGATTCCTGGGCCATGATGTTCCTTTCAAGTAGGTTTGATGAAGATAAGGAGAGTGTCGAATGCGCTGCTCTTCTCTATCAGATTCGGGCTGTTTTGGCAACTGCAAAGAGGAGGGCTGTCAGCTGCAGCTGCCCGGCAGGGTAAAAGAGACCTCGGTGCCGCCGCTTTCCCGTCTGCGGATGCTCAACGCACCGCCGTGCTGACTGATGATGCGGCTCACCAAGGCCAGGCCGATGCCGGTGCCTGCGGTTTTGGTGGTGTAGAACGGATCAGAAGCTCGGCGGATGTCTGCCTCCACGATGCCAATGCCGCTGTCGCGCACCGCTGCCCGCAGCTGGCCGTTGAAGAACAAAATCTCGACGATCAGCTTGCCGCCCCGCTCCATCGCCTCCACGGCATTGCGGATCAGATGAATGAAAACCCGTTTAAGCTGCTGCGGATCCAGTTCAAATTTCAGCTGCCGGTCAGACATGACTATTTCATACTCAATCCGCTGCTTCTGCATGGCGCTGTAGAAAAGCATCAGCGATCTGACAATCAGCGGGTAAACCGGAGTCATCTCTTTTACCGGCGGTGATTTGTCAACAAAGTTGAGTAAATCTTCCAGTGACTGCTCAATTTTCTCCACCCCAGTGATCATCATGCTGAGAAAACTGAGCTGCTGCGGATCGGTAATTTTGTGCGACAGCAGACGGGCGGTGCCGCCAATGGCCGTGACCGGATTGCGGATGTTGTGGGCAAGCTGGGCCGCCACCTGCCCCACCGCCGCATAGCGTTCGGCCTCCACCAGCAGATCTTTATTTTTTTCCAGCTCCTCCGTGACTTCTTCCAGCTCGTGAATTTTCCGTTCCATGCGCATGTAAAGCTGGCAGTGCTCGATGGCCAAACTGGCTTGGCTGGCGAAACTTTCCAGCGAGCTGATCAGCTCCTCGTCAATCAGCCTGCGGGTGACAAAGTTGTCGGCGATGATCACGCCCAGCGACCGGCTCTGCGAATACAACGGAACAACCACAAAGCAGTCTTCCTCCAGCAGCCCCATCAGTTCCGTCGGCACCGGGCAGCCGCAACTGCTTTGTCCGTCCCGGATGTTGACCGAGCGGCGGGCCGTGACGGCATTGATCAGCAGATGCCCGGTTTCAGCGGCGCTGACGCGCAGGGCGCGGACAATCCGGTTCACCTCGCCGTCCTCTTGAAAGCCGTGCTGGCGGATAGCTTCAATCATATCGTGAAAATCCAGCTCCTTGCTGCTGATCTCCTGCCAGATGCGTCCTGCGTCCTCGCGGCAGCCCGGCCCGATGGCCAGCCGTCCTTCCAAGGTCTGGCCGGAGTCATCAAACAGGGCGAGAAAGGCCCGGTTGAATTGCAGCCCTTCTTTGGCGGTGATGCCGACCAAGATGGCCCGCAGAATTTCATCTAAAGCGGTCATGCTGAGATAAGCGGTGTTCATCCGCATGGTCAGGCCGTGCATCAGCCGGAGACGGAAATTGGCCTGCTCAATCTGCTGCTGATAGCGGCGGTTGCTGATTTTCAGCCGCCGCTTTTCCAGCACCTTGCGCACGGTCTCCCAGAACGGCTCGAACTGCACCGGCTTGGTCATGTAGTCGTCCGCGCCGTGCCGGATGCACTTCAGCGCGGTTTGCAGGTCGGTCACGCCGGAGAGCATGATCACCGCTGTGTCCGGGTCAGCGGCTTTGATTTCCGGGATCAGATCCACGCCGCTGCCGTCCGGCAGGTTGATGTCCAGCAACACCAGAGCCACCCGCGCCTGCGGCAGCTTCTGCCGGAATTCGGCAACAGAGCCTGCTGTCAGGGTTTTGAGGGAACGGTGCTGGAGATAGGCTTTGATGATGTCGGCGATCTGGACGAAGTCATCCACAGCAAGGACAACCTCATCGCCCTCCAGATACGCGTCGTCATGCAGCATGCCGGCAGACTTGAGGGAATCAGGATCGCACATTGAGTCAGGTCAGGTTGGAAGAACGCGGAAGCAGATACTCTAATTACTACTTTATGCCTTTGCTGTTGACAACAGAAAAACGTCAACGCTATGCTCTCCTCTCAAGGAGAAAAGAGCCTATGGAGCGGATGAGCGACATTTTCAGCCCGGCAGGCCTTCTTGCCCGGTATCTGCCGGAGCATGAGGACAGGCCCGGCCAGCGGCGGATGGCCGAGGCGGTGGCGGAGCTGCTGGCCAAACAGGACGACCCGCCCGCATCCTGCCTGCTGGTGGAGGCTGAGACTGGTCTTGGCAAGACGTTGGCTTATCTGATCCCAGCAGCGCTCAGCAGGCGGAAGGTGCTGATCTCGACCAACACCCGCAATTTGCAGGATCAGATCCTCAGCCGAGAAATTCCTTTCATCCGCGAGCAGTTCGCCCCGGAGCTGAAGGCGATGTGCGTCAAGGGCCGCCAGAATTACCTCTGCCTGCGCCGCTGGCATCAGCTCACCGCAGGCGGCCAATTGGAGCTGTTCGCCGCCGAAGACGGCAGCGGCGTTTCCACGGCCAAGCTCCGCGCCTGGCTGAAAAAAACGACCTTCGCCGACCGGGCCGAGCTGCCCGGCCTTTCCGGCAGCTCGCCGCTCTGGCAGAAAATTTGCTGCCAGAGCCATTTCTGCCTCGGCTCCGACTGCCCTGACCACAGCCGCTGCTATCTGAACAAAGTCCGGCGCGAGGCCGCCTCCTGCCAGATTTTGGTAGTCAATCACCATCTGCTTTTTTCTGATCTGGCTCTGCGCCGGAGCGGCTTCGGCGAGGTGCTGCCCCGCTGCGAAAGCGTCATTTTTGACGAAGCCCATCATTTGGAGGACATTGCCGCGCAGTTCTTCGGCCTGTCCTTTTCGCGCTACCAGCTGCTTGATTTGCTTGCCGATCTTGAGCAGGCGGCGCGGGACAGCGGCGGCAAGCGGAAGCATAAAAAGAAGCTCTTCGCCGCCTTTGAAAGCCTGAGCGGCATCGGAGAACGCTTTTTCAGCCTCTTTCCGCCCGCCAAAGGCCGTTTTCCTCTGCCTGATCTTTTTGCCGCGCATCCTTCGCTGGATCTCCTCAAAGACACCCTGCTCTCTGATCTGGAATTTTTAGCCGAGCAGCTGGAGCTGACCGGCGAGAAGAACACGGACGGCCCGTGGAAGCAGCTTTTAGCCCGCTGCGAGGAGCTGGGGGAAAGTTTGGAGCGGATCACCGCTCAGAATACCGCCGGGCAGGACGGCCATGTGCGCTGGTTTGAGCGGAGCGAGAAAAATTTAAGTCTCGCGGCCACGCCGGTTGATGTCGCCGCTGATCTGCAAAAAACGCTCTTCGCTCAGATGCGGCACTGCGTCTTCACGTCGGCCACTCTCAGCGCGGGCTATTTCCGCCAGCGGCTGGGCATCCCGGAAAACAGCCCGGCTTGCGCCTTTCCCTCTCCTTTTGATTATAAAAACCGCACGCTGCTCTATGTGCCAGACAGCAGTTTTCCCGAACCCAACGCCTCCGGCCACCGCGAGCGGCTGCATCAGGAGCTGAAAAAACTGCTGACCTGCTCGCGCGGGCGGGCCTTGGTGCTCTTCACGTCCTTTCAGGGGCTTGAACAGGCCTGGCACAGTCTGCGCGATGCGCTGCCCTACACGCTGCTCCGCCAAGGGACGGCCTCGCGCCAGCTTTTGCTCAAGCGTTTCGCTGAGGAGACTGATTCGGTGCTCTTCGCTGTGGCCAGCTTCTGGGAGGGCGTTGACGTGCCGGGAGAGTCCCTGAGCATGGTGATCATTGATAAACTGCCGTTCGAGGTGCCGACGGATCCGGTGCTGCTGGCCCGGATCGAGCGGATCAAGGCCGCTGGCGGCAATCCTTTTTTTGAATTTCAGGTGCCGAGGGCCATTCTCAGCCTGCGGCAGGGCGTGGGCCGTCTGATGCGCCGGGCCGGAGACCGGGGCGTGGCCGCTGTCCTTGACGTGCGCCTCTTCACCAAACCCTACGGCGGCAGATTCATCGCCAGCCTGCCGCCCTCGCCCCTGACCCGGAATCTGCGGGACGTGGAGCGGTTCTTCGCGCCATGAGCCTGCCAGCCGCCAATGCGGCTTCAGCAGACTTCGTCCCTGCTGCTCATTTACGCACGATATCTATTGGTTATTTCGAGCCTTCCGCCAGCAGCTTGGTCAGATTCTCCGCAGCAAAGGCGATGTCCGCGTCCTGGCTCAGGGCAATCTGGTAATTGCGCACCGCCTCCTCGTTCCGCCCCAGCCGCTGCAAGTTGAGAGCCAAGTTGGCATAGTCGATAGCCGAGACCGGATTGAGCTGCACCGCCCGCTGAAAGTGGTGAACGGCCTGCTCGAAGCGGCCAGCCTTGTAGTGGCAGACACCGAGGATGTTGTGCAGGTCGGGCCGCTCCTCGTCATGCGATAGCCCTTGCTCCAGCAGCGGCACCGCCTCCTCAAAGCGGCCCAGATCGCGCAGGCAGGCACCGCAGTACGAATACAGGTAGGGTCTGTCTTCATCCTGCGGCTCAAGGGCCAGCACTTTGGTGAAGCAGGGCAGCGCGGCCTCAGCCAGACCTTGGTCGTAGAGATTGCGCCCTCGGTAGAATTCCAGATAATAGGCCTGCGGCAGCTCCTGGCTCATCGCCGCCAGCTTCTCCTCCAAGGCTGCCGGATCAAGCAGCTCTGCGGCGAGCTTGGCCGCGAAAAGGGCCGCGTCGCCAGAGGCCGCCCGCTCGCGGAAATGTGCGCCGGGGATGATGGTGTAGGCCGCCGGGATGCCGAGCTGCGGGTGCGTGGTGTTGACCGCCAGCACCTCCATGCCGTTCTTGCGCAGTGCTTCCAAACAGCCGCGCAGCTCGTCGAGCATGTCGTCCGCGCTGAGGTCGGGCAATTCGTTCAAGGCAACGGTTTTGCCTGAATTGATCACATAGTCCACCTCAGATAAACTGAGCGGCTTGGGCAGGCCGGAGGCGACGTAGTTGGAGCCGGACTCGAAGTCGCCCGCTAGCTGCGCCACCTCGGTCAGGGCGCGAATGAGTGCTTTGTCCGGCCCCGGCGTGGTGCCTGCGGTATAGACCAGCTCGCTTTTCTCCGGGAACGTGGCCGGATCCCAGGCCAGCGCGCCGACAGTCGGAATGCCGGTGTCGAGCGAGAAGTCATTGCAATGCAGCCTGATGCCGTTGCGCTCGAACTTCTCAATCAGCTCGCGGGCCACTGGGTCAGTCACTGTGCTGAGGTCAATGGCCGGGACATGCCGCTGCTCCCGCGCGATCACCGCGCAGACATGCCGCTCGACAATCTCGCTGATGCCTTGCAGCAGCGCTTCCTCGATGGTGTTGCCCGCGCAGGGGCCGTTGAACTCGTTGATGGCGTAGAACCAGGAGAAGGGCACGAGCACGTCCTCGTCGCGGCTGAGGTTCCGCGCCCAGGTCCAGCGCAGCGGCAGGCCGGACAGCAGCCGCTCCAGCAGCTCCGGGCTGCGGGTCTCGTCATGCACCGAGCGCAGCAGTTCGGTCAGCGGCAGGACAGGATGCCCGGCGGCCCGCATGGCCGCGTAGTCGCCGACAAGGAAATTGTCCGCATTCTTGAGGAAGGAGAAGAAGCTGAAGCGCTCGGCCAGCTCCATGCAGGCGCTGGCCCGCGACTGCTCCGGCGTGGAGCCTTTGCCCATCTGCTTCTTGGTGCCGATGATCCGGGCCGCGTCCCTGCCGCAGACGCTGAAGAAAACCGGGATGTCCAGCCGCCCGGTGTCAATCCGCCGCACTTCTTTGAGAATGTCGAGCTGCGCCGCCTTCAGCCGCTCGTGGAAGCGTTCGACAGTCTGCACCGGCGTGCAGGCTTTGTCCTGGTCATAGGTGTAGCACTTCGGGCAGCTGCCTACACGGATGGTCTTGGTCTGCATATCAAGGCTGAGGGAAAAGAATGAAGAGATACAGAGTTAGCGGCTGATAACTACCCGCTTTTCGCGCTGCTGTCAATTGCGACGTGAGGCTCACAAGTCATGCGCTATGAGCAGCGGGCTTCAGGGTTCTTCGACGTTCAATGGACTGATTTTCTTTGCCGCTTTGATGAATTTCCGGTCAAAGGTTGCTAAAGAATCGCAATGCCGTGATGCCGCCAAATGCAATGCGTCCGCAAAATCCATTCCCTGCTGATGCCATGCAATCGCATCGGCAACAACAGCCTGATCCTGCAAGGTGACATTGGGGAGACCGAAAAGAGCCTGAAACGCCTGAGCAATCGCCGCCGGTTGCAAGTGATATGCGTAACGAAGAACCCATTCGCATTCCAAAACAACCGATGTGGCGATGAAGATTTTTTCCTGCTGCAAGAGCCGCTTTGCTTTCTCGAATTGGATTTTGTCATCGCCGACAAGCAGGCGGACAATCACGTTGGTGTCTGCTGCAACCATTTATTTCCGCTCCTGCGCACCCTTTTGGACAGCTTCCTCCATCTCCTCCAAAGAGACGGCTTTTCCTGTGCGGTGCAAGATTCCGGCAACCTCATCAAGCTGCGTGGGTTTGAATGCCGGAACTGCTTTCAGGAGAATGCCTTCTTCAGTGTCAATCAGCTCAAGTTCCTGGCCAATTTTCCACCTATGCCGGGCAATGATTTCTTTGGGAATAGCAATATTGCCTTTGTTGGACAGCTTTGCAGCCTGCGTTTGCATACGATGCGCCTTCTGTATGATATTTTTGTCCGTCGGAACCGTTTTGAGGGGCAAAAATTTTTCGCCCCTGTTGGCTTATGCCCTGTCCTCAAAAAATGGATCAGGGTGGCAACGGCTGGCAGTGCGGACAGAAAAAACTAGCCCGCCCTCCGAGCAGTGTTTTGCAGATTTTTTCGCCGCAGCTTGGGCATGGCTGATTTTGTCGGCCATACACCGCAAGCTGGAGCTGAAAATGGCCCGGCTGCCCGCTGGAGCCGAGAAAATCGCTGATGGTTGAACCGCCTGCGGCAATCGCCCGATGCAGGATGGCAACTGCGCAGTCGGCAACACGCCGCCATTGCGCCGCGTTCAGGCTGCCTGCCGGGGTCTGCGGATGAATCCCGGCGGCAAAAAGAGTCTCATTGGCGTAAATGTTGCCGATCCCGCTGATAATTTTGGCATCCATCAGCAAGAGTTTGACCGGCTGTCTGCGGCCCTCTGCCAGACGAAGCAAATTTTCAGCGGTGAAATCCGGGCCAAAGGGTTCAATTCCTTGGCTGCGGCTGAACGCTTCCTCCAAGTGCTCCGCCCTTGCCTTGGGCCAGACCATGACGCTGCCGAAGCGGCGGGCATCATTGAAACGCAGCTCAAAGCCGTTGGCCAAGCTCAAGCAGAGATGATCGTGCGGTTTCCGCGCCGAATTTTGCGGGAAGATGCCCAGCTTGCCGGTCATGCCGAGATGCAGCACCAGCACGCTGCCCTGTTCCATGCGGACAAGCAGATATTTTGCCCGCCGGTCAAGGCTGGCGACCGTGCCGCCGCGAATCTCCTCTTCAAGCGCTGTGACCGGCATCGGCAGGCGCAGCCGTTTGCCTGACCAAAAAACAGCGGTGACAGTCTGGCCGGGCAGATGCGGCAGCAGGCCCAAGCGGGTCACTTCAACTTCCGGCAATTCAGGCATGATTCAAAGCTCTCCTGCAACGTGGCGATGCGGCCAAAGATTTTACTGCGCCGCCTTTTCCCTCTTGTTCTGAAATGACAGGCAATTTTTATCCCACGCATTCCCGCAAAGCAGCCTGCGCTTTTTCCAGCTCGTCCGGCTGGCGCAGATGGGTGAAGATGTCCACAGCGCGCCGGGCGTAATCCAAGCCCTCTGCGGCCTTGCCATGCTGAGTCAAGGCTTTGGCGATGCGAAGGCTATTCGAGGCTATTAGCTCCTGTCTCCCAACTTTTTCCGCTTGTTCAAGAGCCTGTCTCGCTAATTCTTCAGCCTGCGTTAACGCCTTCACATCAAGTAGTAAAAGTTCAGCTAAATTTCCAGTATAAATGGCAATTCCTTCGCGATCATTTATCTTCTTTGCAATTCGCAATGCTTCCAAGTAGTCTAGTTTAGCGGCTTGGAAATCTCCAAGCAATTTTTTTATTTCAGCTAAGTCGTTTAACCCAGTAGCAACATTCTCGCTTTCCGGTTCTATAGTTCGCCAGATGGCAAGCATTTCTTGGTAGCATTCAATTGCTTTTGGGTAATTTTTTTCTAGCTGTCGGCCAACACCACGTAGCTGGATAGCAGCAGCCAATTCACTAGTCCTGTCTTTCCCCCAATATTCAATACAACGGGCCGCGCAGGCTAAAACATCATCAGACTGCTTGCGCCAATAATAAATCCAACCCATCTGATGTGCTCTCCATCCTGCTGTATAACGACTTCCAGCAGCCAATGCTTTTTCTTCCGCCTGCTTGCAGAAGGTTAACTGTTCGAGCCAACGGCCTGAAAAATTCAAGAATGTGGCCAATGCGTCGCACATATTTTGCAGAAGTTCATTCTTGCCTTGGGCGAAAAGTGGTAAAGAATCAGCAAGAAGAGACCATTCTGATTCCAAAATTGGAAAACATTCATATTTTTGAAAACCGTTTTCTAATGCTAAAGCATAGGCTCGATCAGTCAAGCGTTCGCGGCTGGCGGCCACATGCTCAGGCCGTTTACGGCGGATGAAGGTTGCGGCCAGCTTGGGCAGGAGGAACTTTTCCCCTTCCTCATCCGCCACCAGCAAAGCGCGACTGTTCAGATCGTCCAGCGCGGTGCGGGCGGCCTGCGCGGCAATCCCAGCCACAGCCGCAATCTGCTCCACCGGCGCAGGCTGGCTGAACAGGGCCAGCGCGGCCAGCACAGCGGTTTCGCTCTCGGTGAAGGTGTCCACAAGGTCGCCGAAAATGTACTCGAGCGGGTCATTGCCCTTGGACGTGGCCTCAACAAGCAAGGCGCAGGCTTCGGCGACGGTGCGGCAGCGGCTGCCCGTGCGCCCCAGTTGCCCTGCTGTCCAGCGGAGCAGCAGCGGATTGCCGCCGGTGATCTCGTACAAATCGCAGTGCTCCTGCGCTGTGGCCTTGCTCAGATGCGGGTTATCCTTGGCCAATTCGTCCAGCAGGGCAAAAGCATCCTGCTGCTCCAAGCGGTCAAGGCGGATGACGCGGGCATCAATGTCCGTGCGGCGGCGGCTGGTGATAACAGCCTTGCAGCCCGCAGGCAGGCGGGAGAAAAACTGATACAAGCGGACGCGCTCGGCTTCGGCGAACGTTTCCACGTTGTCAATCACCAGAAGAATGCGCTGGCCGGTCAAGGCATGATGCACCGCTTTGACCCGCTCGTCCGGCGCGGCCTGCGCTGCATTGTCCGCATCCAGCTCGCGGGCCAAATCCGCCAGCAAGGTTTGATAATCGCGGGAGGTGAAGTCATCCAAGGGCTGCTCGCCCGCTGGGGTCAGCTCGCGCACCTTGGCGGAAAGGAAAATCTTGCGCTCGAAATGCGCGGCAGGCGCGTCGTGCCCAGCTTTGATGGCCAGCGCAGTCTTGCCAATGCCGCCCGGCCCGTCAATCAACGCGCCCCAGGTGCGGGCTTCCGGCGAAATGGCTTCAGCAATCTTGTCCAGCTCTTTTGTCCGGCCAAAGAAAAACTGCTGCGAGGGAAGATTGGAACGATGGGGTGTGGATGGGGCTTCTTGAATAATCTTAATGGGAACAGGCTGTTCCACATCAAGTTTCAAGGTCTTTTTTTTTCCGTCCAGCTTTTCCAGAACGCAAGCGCAAAGCCGAGCGGCATCAGCAGGAGACTGAGCCAGAAACCGTATTGCAGAATCAGTTTGAGGATCATGCTGCTCTCGCCCGGCGTGATCTGCGTCAGCAGCCCGGATTGCAAGATTATTTTATCAAACAGGCTGAAAAGCAACGCCAAGACAAAGCCGATCAGCACCAGCGGATGGGTGAGATGTTTGGCTATCCTTTCAAAACCAACAAAATTCATTGCGTTCTGCCTTTGTATCGAGTGGCTGCACCAAGCATTTGTGGTGTAGGGGCGAAAAATTTTTCGCCCCTACTGCTTGCGCAAGAGGTATATAGTACCGCAGCGGGAAAAAACAGGCAAGCCTCCCGCCCGGTTTTGTGCTCATAGCCCTGTTTCCGCCAGCTCCTTAATCAGCCGCTCCTGCTCTTCACTCAGCTGCTTCGGCACCTGCGCCAGAATTTTGACGTACAAATCGCCGCGTTCGCCAATCGGCCCGGACGGCAGCCCCTGTCCTTTGACCCGCAGCTTCGCATCTGGCTGCATCCCCGCAGGCACTTTGATTTTGAAACTCTTGCCGTCCAGCCCGCTGATCTCCACCGTGGCCCCAAGACAGACTGCGCTGAAAGCGACCTTTTTTTCTAAAAGCAGGTTGTCGCCGTCACGGCTGAACTGCTCGTGCGGCAGCACCGTCACTTTCAGATACAAATCGCCGGGCTGGCCGCCGTTCGGCGAAGGCGCACCTTTGCCGCTCAGGCGCAGCCGTTTGCCGGATTCAATCCCTTTCGGCACTTTGACCGAGACATTTTCGGTTGTGCCGTTCCGGCGCAGGCTGATGTTTTTCTCCGCCCCGTGCAGCACGTCCAGCAAGGTGACAGACAGCTCGTAGGTCTGATCTTCACCTTTGACCGCCTGCGGACGGCAGCCGCCCCCGCCGCAGCCTCCTCCGCCTTGACTGAAGAACTCAAAGGGATTTCCGCCGCCGCTAAAATTGAAGCTGGTGCGTCCGCCACCGCCTCTGCCAAAACCGAATTGGCCGAGGATATCGTTGAGGTCAAAACCCCGGAAAATATCTTCCTGCGAATAGCGCTGCTGGAAGCCTGCCGAGCCGTACATATCGTATTCTTTCCGCTTTTTCTCATCAGAAAGAACCGCGTAGGCTTCGTTGATTTCCTTGAACTTCGCCTCCGCCTGCTTGTTGCCGGGATTTTTGTCCGGGTGATATTGCAGAGCCAGCTTGCGGTAGGCTTTTTTTATCTCGTCTGCGGTCGCGCTTTTTTCAACGCCAAGTATTTTATAGTATTCCATGATTGATTCGGTATGCGCTGCAAGGATGGGGGCAGACGCGCTGCCCCTTTTCTGACAAGGAATACTATAAGAAGAGTTCCTGCCTTGTCCATGCCCGGCAGGAAAAGAATGACGGCGGAGAACCCGCCGCCTTGCTGCGGCCTGAATCAGAACGGCACGTCGCTGCCCACGCCGCCGCCGGTGCCGGAATATTCGTAA
This sequence comes from Candidatus Electronema sp. JM, assembly GCF_048287415.1. Taxonomy (NCBI): domain Bacteria; kingdom Pseudomonadati; phylum Thermodesulfobacteriota; class Desulfobulbia; order Desulfobulbales; family Desulfobulbaceae; genus Candidatus Electronema; species Candidatus Electronema sp. JM. The sequence goes on along the minus strand of NZ_JBLWEN010000021.1, from coordinate 17,072 downwards.
CCACCGCCCGAAGGCGTTCCAGATGCCGTCGGACCGGGGTCGCCGCTGTAGTAACCGCCGCCGCTCTCGCCGCCTTTGGGGGTCAGCATTTTCATGTCTCTGGCAATGATTTCGGTCGTCCAGCGATCATGCCCGTCCTTGTCCTGCCATTTCCGGGTCTGGAGTTTGCCTTCAATATACACCTTCATGCCTTTGTGCAGATACTCGCGGCAAATTTCCGCCAGCTTGTCCCAAGCGACTATGTTGTGCCACTCGGTCTGATCCTGCATCTGGCCGTCTTTGCCTTTCCAGCGTTCCGTGGTCGCAATTCTAAACGATGCCACCGGCGTGCCGGTCTGAGTGTGGCGCACTTCTGGATCAGAACCAAGATTGCCGATTAAAATCACCTTGTTGACCATATTTTCCTCTTCTTGATGTGAATGTTCAGGCGGCGGGCCGCTGCTGGTTCATGATAATCGCCGCCGGGGAAAAAAGCAGCTTCATTTTGCGGCCCAGCAGCGGAGAAATGAAAAAGGCGGCGGCAATGCTTGCCCGCTGTCCGATCTTCCGGTATAGTATAATTAATTGTACCTTATGTATTCAATTTCTTGCTTCGTGAACCGTCAATGCGTTTGCTCCGCTCAGATCAGATCAGAAAGGCTGCGTCCGCCCTCCTGCGCCTTACTGCGCCGCCCGCCGCTGTCCTGCTCTTCAGCCTGAACGGCTGGACGCAGCAGACAGCGGACAGCCTGCCGCAGTGTCTGAAAGTGAAGCCGCAGGCGCAGGCGGCGGTTCAGCCGAATCTGCCGCTCATTCCTCCTGCCGGTCTGTCGCAGATCAGCTCGCAGATATACTGGCTGCTGCGCAGCAAGCCCTCGGCCCGCTTCGGCTTTGTCGGCCTGCAAGCAAATCCTGTCCAGATGGATGCCCTGCTGGCAGAACTGTACACGGCCAGCGGATTCATGCCACACTGGCTGGGACTGAATGGACTGGATCGCCCGCGCGCCGATGAGCTGCTTGCGCTGCTGCGCCATGCGGACGAGGACGGCTTGAATCCGGCCCGCTACCGGATTGCGGATATCTCCGCCCTGCTTGCGGCCAAAAAAACCGAAGACCTTGCCCGTCTTGATCTGCTGCTCACCGCAGCGATGAGCGCGTACATCACCGACATGCGGAAAGGCGCGGCGGCCAGCACCCACTTTGATCTCTCTTTGCTGGCGGCAGTGCGTGAAAGCGGCGGCGATGTGCCGAACATCCTCAAGGAAGGGCTGCGCACCGCAGAGCTGCGCCGTTTTCTGGAGCGGCAGGCTCCGCAGCATCAGGCGTACCGCACCCTGAAAGGACTGCTGGCCTCCCGCCGTAAGCTGGAGGCCCACGACGAAGGCGGCTGGCCCAAGCTGCCGGATGGAAAAAAAATTGAGCCAGGCATGACGGACGAGCGTCTCAGCCTGCTGGCGCAACGCTTAGTCAGCAGCGGCGACCTGCGCACGCTGCCGCCGCCGGTTTATGCTGATGCAACGAAACGGCTCCGCATCTACGACAGCGAATTGGTCAAAGGGGTGAAGCGGTTTCAGGCCCGCCACAACATGGAGCAGGACGGCGTGGTCGGCAAAACGACGCTGGCAGCTCTCAACAGCCCAGTGCGCGAGCAGATCAGGAAGATTATCCTCAGCTTGGAACGCTGGCGCTGGCTGCCGCATCAGCTCAATGGCCGCCGGATTGTCGTCAATATTGCCGGTTTCAGCCTGACCGTGATGCTGGACGAGCAAACTGAGCTGGCCATGCCGGTGATTGTCGGCCAAGACGACCATCAGACTCCGATCTTCAGCCAAGATATGAGTTATATTGAGCTGAATCCCTATTGGAATGTGCCGCAGTCCATCGCCCGCAAAGAAATCGTCGAAAAAATGAAAAAAGACCCCAGCTATCTGAGTCGGCAGCGCATCCGCATCTTCGCGGGCTGGGGCAGCGGCGCGCCGGAAATTTCTCCGGCAGCCATCAACTGGCAGACCATCGGCGCAGGCATCAACCGCTACCGCCTGCGGCAGGAGCCGGGCAAGGGCAATGCGCTCGGCACAGTCAAGTTCGTTTTTCCCAACCGCAGCAGCGTCTATATGCACGACACGCCGGGGCGCAATCTTTTCCAGCAAACGCGGCGCAGCCTCAGTCACGGCTGCATCCGGGTCAGCCAGCCTTTTGAGCTGACCCTGCATCTGCTGCAGAGTGATGGCTGGAATGTCAGCCCGGAACGGCTGAAAAAAGAAATCGCCTCGCAAAAGCCGCAGAGCTACGTCCTGCACAAGCCAGTGCCAGTGCATATTCTCTATCTGACCGCCGTGGTCGCCGAAGACGGTTCAGCTCATTTCTACGAAGATATCTACGGCAACGACGCGCAGCTTGCCGCCGCCTTGCAGCTTGACAGCCCAGCAGGATTTTGCTGGCAGTAATGCCGACACCCTTTGTCTGAAGGGTAACTTCAGTCGTTCACAGCATGATCAGGGCTAAGGCAGGCTTGCCCATGACATACTTTGAATTTCCTCAGCAAAAACCACACCCCAAGCAGTGCCGCAACCGGAAGCAGCAGAATCCAGAGACCAAAATAAAGAGCCATCCATGCTGCGCCGGTCACAGGAAGGAGCAGCATCCGCACAGCAAAGCGCAGCTCGCCGTGGCGGCTGATCAAATCAGCGACAGATGGCGAATAACTGTAATAAAGCTCAGTTAGCCTTTGCCCAAGGCTGTTTTTGCTCAAAAAGTGATCGCGGAACTCGCGGAGTACCTGCACGGATGGGTGGAACATTGAACCGTAGGCAGCAGTGGCTATAAAGCAGGAATCAGCGGTTCTGAAACCAACTTGGTTGCCGTAGTAGGTCACGCCGCCGACTGTGGCGTAAGCCCGTGCATAGAAAAAAGTGCCGGGCTTCAGATTGGTCAGCTTGCTGCTGAATGCGCCGCTGCCGCTGCCTTCGCTGGTGCTGCCTTTTTCGAGAAAATTTGTAGCAGTTGTGTTGTTTGTTGAACCGGTTGTCGCAGTTACGCCAGTGGTTTGCGCGAAGGCCGTGCTGACAAACAGGCTGCCGACGTTTTGCAGCGCACCGCTCATTATTTTTCCCGATACAGCAATGAGCTGCTGAGAATGCTCAGGTGCTGTGTACGCGGTGCCGGTGGTGACAGTAAACGAAATTTCCGTATCTGTTGTGTTTGTCACCCCAGAGGAAATATTTTTGCAACGCGCATAATACGTGCGATACCCATTAGTCAACCCGGTAACAATCTGCGAGTGTATCGTTGTTCCCGTCGTTGAAAAAGTATTCTCAATATTCTCATAAGATACCCCTGCTGTGGTGCCATACTTACAGGTTGCATTGATATCAGTAGTCAAGCTCAAGTTGGCTGAGGCTGTAGATGAGTTACTTGAAGTACTGCTGGCAGAATTATTGGTTACGGCCGGTGCCCCTGTGTTCGCGCTGGCGCTGTTTGTCAGCATAGGATTCGGCATAGTTCCGAAAACGATGCCTCGTGCGGTGACATTGCCAAGACTTTCAAGCACCTTTGCTGGAACAATGGCCGTGGTTCTGGTCACTTCATAAGGTTCCTCGGTGACAAGATACTGATTGCCTTGATCCAGCAGCGTATTCGTATTCGTGCTGCTTGCGGAATTGAGATTCAAATTCGTCGCCCCGCTGCCAACCGTATTCAGGGCATATTTACTCACCGCCGCGCTGGACTGAGCCTGCTCGGCTGCGCTTTCGCCCACAGCGACCAAACTGGTTGCTGACAGTGCGGCAATGGCCGTGGAGGTATCCTTGCCGCTGCTGAAACCGGTGCTCAGGGCATCCGCTTGGAGCTGGCCGCCAGTTTGCATGGCTAAACTGCTGCCGCCGATATTTTCTTGAGCTGTCCCTTTGTGATAGGTGACTAACAGAAATTCGCGCTGCTCGCCAGTTGTTTTAAATCCGGCAGCGGAAAGAGTCTCACCGGCGGCAGTCACATCAAGCAGGGCATCATCGCCTTCTCCAGCAGAGCTGACCAGCACACCATTCTGCTCAAAGCTGCTGTCTGGGCGGCCTTCAGCGGTAAAGCCGAACAGAGCCGCATCGCGTGCGCCTTCTTTCCCGACTGAACCGGCAACCACAATGCCGCCTTTGTCGTTGAGCACCATGCCGTAGCCTTCGCTGAAGGTGCTGCTGTCCGCAGGCACGGCCACGCCTTTTTCGCCGAAATTCTGATTGAGATGGCCGCTGCTGGCGAAACTCAGCACCATCAGGCTGCGCCGCTGACCGTCACTGTAGGTTCCTGAAACAAGGAGCTGCCCGTTGTTGCCCAGAGCCACGCTTTCCGCCTGCGCATCCACGCCTACCATGCTGAGGGCAAAGCCTTTTTCCGCAAATGTGGCATCAAGTGTGCCGTTCGGCAGATAACGGCCCAACACCACGGCCCTGCCGCTGCTTCCCTGCGCCGAACCGGTGATGATGATGCCGCCGTCCGCCTGCGCGGCCACATCGGTGATCTCGTCATGACTGCTGCCAACCGGGCTGACCGCCACCCCGTTTTTACCGAAACTTTGATCAAGACTGCCGTCGCTGTTGTAGCGCACCAAGGCAAAATCGCGGTCTTTATCGCTGCTGCTGTAGCCTGCGGCAAGAATTTTGCCATCCGGTTGCAGAGCCACGCTCAAGGCTTCATCGTCAAACGAGCTGAGGGGCGTGATGACCGTGCCGGTTTGATTGAATTCCTGATCAAGGGAGCCATCCGGCAGCAGGCGGAAGAGCATGAAATCGCGGTCTGCGCCATTTGAGGAGGAACCGGCGACCAAAATTTTGCCATCCGGCTGGGCAAGCACAGCATTGGCGCGGCTGCCGCCAGTGCCCAGTTCAACTGCCACCCGGCCATCGTGGCCAAATGAGCTGTCAAGAACAGCAGCGGAAACCGGTGCAGCAGCCGATAAAATAAGTGTGCCAAGAACAAGCAGACGGGCAGTCATGATCAGCATCTCCTGCGGAGAGAAAAGACGAAAAAATTGTTTGCTTCAACCATAGCCGATTTAGGTGCAATCCGCAATGCTGGCAGGCTACTTGCCGAAATTGCAGACGGGATAGTGACAGATTGCGCAGTTCCGGCAAAGGCCGCCATGTCCCATCGCGGCGAAATCTTCCCGGCGCAGGCGTTCTCCGGTCAGAATGCGCGGCAGAACAAGATCAAAGACCGTAATTTTATGAAACATGCCGCAGGCAGGCAGGCCGATGACCGGAACCGTGCCGATTCTGCCGACCAGAAACATCGCTCCCGGCAGCACCGGCGTGCCATAGACAATATCCTCTGCTCCGGCCTTGCGGATGCCTGCGCGGGTCACGTCGTCCGGGTCAACCGACATGCCGCCAGAAGTGATGATCAGCTCCGCGCCTGCGTCCAAGCAGAGGCGGAGCTCCGCAGCGATCAGGGTGGCATCATCCGGGGCAAAACCGACCCGCACCACCTCCGAGCCGAGCGCAGTCAGCTTGCCGCGCAGCACCGCCTCAAATTTGTCCTCAATCCGGCCATAAAAGACCTCGCTGCCGGTGATCACCAGACCGGCCTTAACCTGCGGCAGCGGCAGGACTTGGACGATTTTTTCTCCCGCTGCGGCAAGGGTGACTGCCTCATCAATCACGTTCCGCTTGCCGATTAGAGGAATCAGGCGGACAGCGGCCACCTGCTCGCCCTGTTTCACCGGCGTGCAGTCGTGCAAGGTGGAGCACGACACCTCGCCGAGGAGATTGAAGCGGAACAAATTGTCTTTATTGATTTTCAGCAGCCCGTCCTGAGCTGCCCTGATGCTCACTTTGCCTTCCTGCACATCGTCAGAATATTCCACGCCGCTTCCGGCCAACGCGGCTGCCAGCAGCAGAGCGGCCTCGTTTTCGTGAACTTCGTCAGCAGCAAGTTCAAGGACATAAATATGCTCCTTGCCCAGCCGCCGCAGCCGCTCCACATCTTCCGGGCGGATGATATGCCCCTTCTTGAAGGCCCGGCCTTTGCACTTGCCCGGCACAATTTCAGTGATGTCATGGGGCAGCACCATGCCCACAGCCTGCTCAACAGGAATTTGCTTTTTCATTGCGGCAGCCTAACGGCGATACAGATTGAACGTCGGCTTCATCTGCCCAGCGCGACGCGGAAACCAGCCCGGACAATGCGCAGGCCGGGCGAGAGACAGAAGCGGAAATAAGAACTGGCGAATTTTGCGCTGCTGTCCCACGAGCCGCCGCGCAGCACCCGCCCGACACCATGCTCCGGCCCGACCGGATTCCGGGCCGGATAAGCGGTGTAAAAATCTTTGGCATACCAGTCCGCGCACCATTCCCAGATATTGCCGTGCATGTCATGCAAGCCCCAGGCGTTTGGCTCTTTGCCGCCGACCGGCTGAGTGCGCCGGTCGGAATTGCGGACATGCCAAGCATAGCGGCCCAGTTGCTCATCGTCATCACCGAAACAGTAGGCGGCGGAGCTGCCGGCGCGGCAGGCATATTCCCATTCCGCCTCAGTGGGCAGCCGGTAATGTCTGCCAGTCTGCCGGGAGAGCCAGTCGCAGTAATCTGCCGCATCCTGCCAGCTGACGTTGACTACAGGCCGCCGATCCCGGCCCCAGCCTTCGTCCTTGGGTCTGGCCCGGCCCGTGGTCATGCAGAATTCATCGTACTCCGCAAAGGTGACGGGGAAGCGGCCTATGCCGAAGCTGTCCAGCTCCACTTCATGGACAGGTTGAGCATTTTCCGGCCCTTGCTCCTGGATGTCGCCCATGCGGAAACGGCCTCCGGGCAGGACGATCAGCTCTGGCCCGGATTTCGGCGGCCTGCCGCTTTTCCGGCTGAACTGATCCTGCCAGAGGAACAGCGTGCCGTAGCAGTCGGCGTAGCGGAGGAGGTTGAAATTTGAAAAATCCAGCCTGCTGAAATGGGGATCAATGCCGCCTGCCAGTTCCAGAAAGCGGACAAGCTGGTCTGTGGCCTGCACGCGGAAGGGCAAGGGCTGGCGGTCATTGACCAAGGCGTAGGCCAGCAAAAATTCCCGGAAGCTGGCATGGCGAAAACGGAAGGCCCGCTCGGAATTTTTGCGCAGCAGCGAGCAGGGATCCGCTTCAAACCGGTCAAGCCAGCAGGTGTTGGCATCCTCACAGAGCAGTTCCCACAAATCTTCCTCGGCGATTTCTTGGCGGCACTGCTCTTCCATCCAGCGCGCCACCCGCACACAGGCGTTGAACATTTCCGCCAGCTCCGGCAAGCCATTCCGCTGGCCCTGCAAACTCCGCAGCTTGCGCTCCAGCCAATGCCGGAGCAACGCTTCGTACACGGTGTACAGATTCCACGTCCGCCGTTCGTCCGCCGCTTCCAGCAAAATTTCAATATGCTGGAGCAGCAAAGGACGCTGGCGCAGGTCATCAAGCTGATCCATGAGATGGAAGGCCCGTGTCCTTTGCTTGGCCACGCCGAAACTTTGCAGGCCAAGATAGCCGCTGCCCCACGCCAGCCGCCGCCGCACCAGCTCCTGCATCTGCCGCTCGTCTAACGGCGCAAGATGCAGCACCGGGCAGTTGTAGCCTGCCAAGCCTTGGATGATCAACTGCCCGGCAGGCACCGACATCACTTCCGGGAAAAAATAGGTGCGGCAGGTGATGATCACCCGGCGGAAATCCCAGCCCGCCTCCAGCAACTCTTGCAGCCGTGAGCCAACGCGATTTGTCGCCGCGCAGTCCTCATTAAGGCCGTCCAGCAGCAGCACGGTGTCGGATTTGCCGTCCACAGCGGCAAGTTGGGCCAAGCTGTCCCGGTGCAGCCGAAACAGCTCGCAGCGGCAGCCTGCGGGCCAAAATCCTGCCAGCTGCATCAGCTTGATCATCAGGAGCAGCGAGGTTTTGCCCGCGCCCGCCTCTGCCAGGAGAAAAAGCTGGCGGCTGCCGTCGCGGCTGCGGGACTGGCCGCCGTCAAGAAAGCGGTTGAGCAGGGAGAAGGCAGGCTGCTGCGGTGAGAGCTGACAGCAGCCCCTGCGCCGGACTGCCGGGCCACGTTCCTGCACATGCGGCTCGATATAGAACCTGACCAGCTCTTCCGGGTCGCCGAACTCATCCCGCAGCAGATTCAGTTCCTGCGCCCGGTCGCCGGTCAGACGGCCCAGCCGCTTGAGGAGCTGACCGGCCAAAGCCGAGCTGACAAAGGATAAAGGTTCCATCCCCACTCTCACGGTTGCCTCCTTGCGTCGCGCTGGCCATCCTGTGCTGGCCGGAATGAAAAAGAGCGGCGGGAAAAAAAATCAGCCGGACTATTTTTCCGTTCGTCGCAGCTTCTCAGATTAGCCGAAGCCCTGCGATAGTCAAACGTTTTTTTCGCCAAGCGGCGCTGAGGCGGCAGAACAGACGCATTGCGATTGAAAAAGCAAGACTGCATGAGGTATAATCCTGCCAGCCATCAGCAGATTTCCGCAGCCCGCCCGCAAAGGGCCGCAGCTGCGCACTTAACAACCAGTTGGAGGATATCATGCAGAAACCCCATGTTATGGCCGCAGCTCTTTCTATTCTTCTGTTCACCGCCTGTGCGCCTATGAATAAAGCGCAGATGGGCGGCGCAGGCGGCGCGGCAGCAGGCGCTATTGCCGGACAGGCTATCGGTCACAATACCGGTGCCACCCTGATCGGCGCGGCAGTCGGCGGAATGCTCGGCTACATGGTTGGCAACGAGATGGACAAGTTTGATCAGCAGCAGCTGACCAGAGCCTATGAGACCGCGCCTTCTGGTCAGCCAGTCGCATGGACCAACCCCGACAACCATAACCAGTATCAGGTCATTCCGCAGCCTGCTTACCAAGGCCCGAACAATCAGACCTGCCGCAAGGCGGAGATTGTCGCTGTGATTGACGGTAAAACCGAGCGGACCCACAGCAACGCCTGCCGCAATGCCTACGGTCAGTGGCAGCTGCAAAACTAATGCGTTCAGGTTGTTTCATGGTGTCCACGCATTCCGTTGCGGAGTTCGTGGACATCACCGAACAGGCCCGGAAAGCGGTCAAAGCGGCGGACGCAGTTGAAGGCATTCTTGTCCTCTTCAATCCGCACACCACCGCCGGGCTGACCATCAATGAGGGCTGCGACCCGGCAGTACGGCAAGACTTGATCGGCCTTTTCAGTCAGCTCATCTCCTCATCATATCCCTGCCGACACGCGGAAGGCAACTCTCCCTCGCACGCGCTGGCCACGCTGACCGGCAGTTCCGTCACCGTGCTCATCGCTGACGGCGAGCTGCGGCTCGGCACATGGCAGCGCATTTTCTTGTGTGAATACGATGGCCCCAGAAGCCGCAACGTCTTTTGGAAGGTGCTGGCCGGATGAACGCACAGCCTCCTGACACCGATTTTGACCAAATCTGTTTCGGCCTGAGCCGCGAGCTGGACGAGCGGTCATTAGCCATTTTTCTCCGCCTTCTCAGCCGGGAAGAACTGCTGCGGGTGCTGCTTCCTCGGCTGGATGAGGCGGAAATTCTGCGGCTGGTGGACACCGTCACCGGCATTCTCCAGCATCACTTAGAGGAAAAGGAGTACCACGAGCTGTTCCTCGGTGATTTTGGACATCATCATTAAAATTCGCTGTTATTCTTTTACAAAGTATAAATCAGGGAGCAGTTCGTGCATATTATTGTCACTGGCGGAGCCGGATATATTGGCACGCATACTTGTCTGGAATTGCTGCAAAGCGGGTATCGCGTTACAGTTCTTGACAATCTTTCCAACTCCTGCCAAGAAGGGCTGCGCCGCGTGGAAAAGCTGACTGGCAAGCAGCTCCATTTCGTTCAAGCTGATTTGACGGATGCGGCAGCGACTGAAGCGGTGTTTCAGCAATGCCCGGATGCGGCGGCGGTCATTCATTTCGCCGGTCTCAAGGCGGTGGGTGAATCCTCTGCGCAGCCGCTGCGTTATTACAGCAATAATTTGACAGGAACCCTCAATCTCTGCGAGGCGATGCAGCGGCACGGCGTGAAAAATCTCGTGTTCAGCTCGTCTGCCACAGTGTATGGCGATCCGGCTTCTGTGCCGATCACCGAAAATTTTCCGCTCGGAGCCTGCACGAATCCATACGCCCGCACCAAAGCGATGATTGAAGATATTCTGCGCGACCTGCACCGGGCGGATGCGGAATGGAATATTGCGCTGCTCCGGTATTTCAATCCGGTGGGCGCACACGAAAGCGGAGCAATCGGCGAGGATCCGAACGGCATTCCCAATAATCTGATGCCGTATATTTCCCAAGTTGCGGTTGGGCGGCTGAAGCAGCTTGCTGTTTTCGGCAACGACTATCCTACCCTGGACGGCACCGGTGTGCGCGATTACATCCATGTGGTGGATTTGGCCACAGGGCATCTGCGGGCCTTGGAGCGGCTGACGCAGAAACCGGGCATTGTGGCCTATAATCTGGGAACTGGGCGCGGCTGCTCGGTGTTGGAGATGATTGCGGCGTTTGAGCAGGCATCAGGGCGGAAAATTCCCTATGTCATCGCGCCACGTCGTCCCGGTGATATTGCCTGCTGCTACGCTGACTCATCGCTGGCCGAGCAAGAGCTGGGCTGGAAAGCGGAGCGCAACATCGCCGCCATGTGCCGGGACACATGGAACTGGCAGGCAAAAAATCCGACCGGCTACAGAGTGTGACGTGGCGCGGCGGACTTATTCTCCGCCTGCCTGATGTTGCGGGCGGTTTCCAGAACCGTCCGCAGCCGCTCATCTTGGCCAGTTTTGATCCATAGTAGCATTTCCTCGTGCGGCAGCTGCTCAAACAAGTTTTTTCGCGTCTGCTCGTCCGTCTCTTCCGCCAGCGTCCGTTCGCGGATTTTGCCCAGCAGCTCCAGCAGGACAGCATATTCCGGGCCGTAGTCCGCCGCCAGCTTTTTGCGGATGCGGGCAGAGAGTGCCGGGCTTTTGCCATTGGTTGAGATCGCGATGCTCAAATCGCCCTGCCGCACGACCGCCGGAACCTGAAAGCTGCACAGCTCCGGCGCGTCAGCGACATTGACCAATATGCCCGCCGCCTTGGCCTCCTGCGCCACAGCCTCGTTGACTGCCGCGCTGTCTGTGGCTGCAAAGACCAGCAGTGCCCCGTTTAAATCACCGGGCTGAAAGCGGCGGGCCAGCCAGTCAATCCCGCGCACTGCAGCCAGTTCCTGCAATTTTTCCGTGAGCTGCGGGCTGATCAGCCGAACCTGCGCACCCGCTTCCAGCAGGGAGAGCACCTTGCGCTCCGCCACCTTGCCGCCGCCGATGACAATGCAGAGCTGGCCGTTGATATTCAAGGAAACTGGGTACATGTACCTCTCCAGCGGCGTTCATGCCGCTTACCAGCCCCGCGAATATTCGGGCGCACAATCCATGCAGCACTGTTTGTCTTCATGCAAACGGACATTGCGCTCGGAGCAAGTCTCGCCGCACTGTTCGCAGGTCACATGTTTAAAAATGCGGGCGCGGGCGGGCAGATCGTAGGCTGGCTCGCTGAAGGCGAAAAGCTCCTCGTCCGGCAGACTGAGCAGCTCGTTCTTGATGGCCTCGCGGTTCATGTTGTCCCGGTCAAACTTCTTCTTCATCACCACCCGCAGCTTTTTATTCTGCGAACGGACAAAAAAGCTGAAAGCCTGCTTGCCCCGGTCGCGGTAGATCAGGTTGCCCTTGCCCAAAGTGCAACCAGTAAGATACTGCACCGCGTCCAAGCCGCAGGCATCGTTTTCGGTGACACAAACCACGTCTTCGTCCGGCGAAAAACTCACGCCCAATTTTTTTTGCGCTGCTTTGGCGGCCCGGTAGCCCATCGCCAAGCCGGGACATTCATGGCCGTGAAAGGCGACGCATTGCTCCCAGTCGCTGCGCTGCTGTGTTGCTGACATGCTGTTTTTAGGGATAATTTTCAGCCAATGATCTTCGGCACCACAAAAGACTCCTCGTTGTGCTGCGGCCCGTTTGCCAAGGCCAGCTCACGCGGCAATGAAGGCCGCACTTCGTCCTCGCGGAAGGCGTTCGCCGCCGCTTGGCTGCATATTGCGGCAACCCCGTCGGTGTTCAACTCATCCAGCTTGGCCGCATAGCTGAGGATGGTGTCCAATTGGGCGGTCATCCGCTCCATCTCGGCTTCGTTCAAGTCCAGCCGGGCCAGCCGGGCGGTCTTCTCAACTTCTGATCTGCTGATTTTCATGGCATTTTCCCAAAAAAGAAAGTATGCTTCTGCCTCGTTCCGGCAACTCCGCCAGCAGATATTACAGCAGAGCCGCCTTGCGTTCATCATAAAACAACATGCAGGCCTGTTGGCAGATTTCCCGATGATGGGGAACTTGCGTGGCGCACTGTAGAACTTCCTTTGATCAATATCATGAAACCTGTTGCGATTACAATGGGCTGCCCGGTCGGGATTGGCCCGGAAATCATCCTCCGTTTTTTTGACAGCCTGAGCGAGGCCGAGGCTGCCGCGTCGCCGGTGGTGCTCGGCGATCTCGGTGTGCTCAGGCGCACCGCTGCCTTGCTGGGCAGCAAAAGCCTGCCGGTTGCTTGGCAGGAAGGACAGCAGATCAGACCCGGCACGGTGCCGGTGCTGGAGCTGTCGCACCTTGATGCAGACAATCTGCAATGGGGCCAACCGACTCAAGAAACCTCGCTGGCGATGTCGTGGTATATCCTCCGGGCTGCAAAGATTGCATTAGCCGGGGATTGCTCTGCGGTCGTCACCTGCCCCATCTCCAAAAAGGCCCTGCATGAAGCGGGTGTCAACTATCCCGGCCACACCGAGATGCTGGCCGAACTGACCAAAACCAGCCGCTTTCGGATGATGCTGGCCGGAGCGCGGCTGCGGGTGGTGTTAGTCACCATCCACGAGCCGTTAGCCAAGGTGAGCGGAATGCTGGCCGTCGAAAACATCCTTGATTGCATCCGCATGACCGCTGACTCCTTGCGCCACGACTTCGGCATTGCCAAACCGCGCATTGCCGTGGCGGGCTTCAATCCCCACAGCGGCGAGCAGGGCATGTTTGGCAGAGAAGAGATTGAAATCATTGATCCTGCGGTGCGGCAGTATGCAGGCAATGCAGAGGTGAGCGGGCCGTGGCCGCCGGACACGATTTTTTACAAAGCGGCGAACGGCGCATTTGCCGCAGTGGTCTGCATGTACCACGATCAGGGGCTGATTCCCTTCAAGCTGCTGCATTTTCAAGACGGAGTGAACGTGACGCTGGGCTTGCCCATCGTCCGCACCTCAGTAGATCATGGCACGGCGTATGACATCGCCGGAAGAGGCCTCGCCGATGCGGCCAGCCTGCGGGCGGCGTGGCAGATGGCAATGGAGATAGCCCGCAACAGAGCGCGATGAGAAAAAGAAAAGTATCCCGGAAAGGACTGCTGATCGCCTTTGAAGGCATAGACGGCACGGGCAAATCAACGCAGATCAAGCTGCTGGCCGATTGGCTGCGGGCGCAGGGCGAGGATGTGCTGGAAACCCGCGAGCCGACCGACAGCGCGTATGGTCGCCGCATCCGCGAGCTGTATGTCAATCGGGGAGCCTGCACGCCAGAGGAAGAGCTGGAGCTGTTCATTGAAGACCGCAAGCTGCACGTCAAGGAGCTGATCCGCCCCGCGCTGAATGCCGGGCGGATTGTCCTGACCGACCGCTATTATTATTCCACCGCCGCTTATCAGGGCGCGAACGGGCTGGATGCCAAACAGATTCTCCAGCGCAACCGCTTCGCGCCCCAGCCGAATTTGGTCATCCTCCTGACCATGCCGCCGGAGCTGTCCGCCGAGCGGATCAGCAGCCGGGGCGGGCAGCTCAACGCCTTCGAGCAGCTCGACGCTTTGCGGCGGGTTTCTGAGCTTTTTGCTTCGTTTTCTGACCCTTGGCTGCGGCGGATTGACGCTTCCCAGCCTGTTTCTTCGGTGCAGGAGCAGATACGGCACGCTTGGCGTGACCTTTTTTCGCCTGAAGAATCTTGATCTTGCCCTTTCCAGCCTTTTTCTTTGCGACGCGCTCCTTTTTGCCACCTTGCGCCGCAGGACGGCGTGGCTTCTTCCGCTCTGCCTGCGGGGCCGGAACGTTCACTGCTGCCGTATCGTTGAGCAGCGGATCTTCGATGTTAAGCGCACTTTCAACCAGCTTGTCCTCTTCCGGCGAGCCTTCAGCCAGATTCGCGCCCGCGCATTGCGGCGCGACTGCGGCGGCATCATCCGCAGGCTGCGGCGCATCATCCTCGTCCTTGCCCGGATATTCTGGCTCGCCGGTTTGCAGGAAGCGCACCGGGTTGATAAAATTGTTATGATTCGGCTTCTTGCTGGTGCCGTAGGGGGCGTGCGGCAGCCTGCCGGGCGCGATGATGCCCATGTGAACATGCGAGCCGCAGCGGTATGGCCCAATCAAGGCGATGGTGCCGCAGCCCTGCACTCTGCTGCCCTTGCGCAGCCCGTAAATATTCCTGACATGGCCGTACAGGGCGATGAACCAGCGGCCATCCGTCAGCCGGTGCTTGATCATAATGGCGACGTTGCCTGCGCCCCAGCCGCTGGTGGAAATATCATGCACCACGCCTTCGGCAATCGCCCGCACCGGCTGCCCGACAGGCGCGAACATGTCCACGCCGAGATGATGCGAATTGCGGCCCCTCGGCGCATGCCATGCGCCGGTAGGCTGGTTGAGGGAATAACGAAAGGTCGCCAGCGGCCAGCAGAAGGCGGATCGCGCCTGCTCCCGCCTGATGTAAGCCGCCCTGACCTTCTCTGAAAAAATAGAGCCACATAGCAGCAGAAAAGCCAACATCACGGCTGCGGTTCTGTACATAGATATTTTTCCCGTCCTCCGTCTCTTTCCCGTTGCGGCCTCCTGCCCGCCGCTGTCATATGGACACTATTATACGGGATGCCTCAAAAATGAAGCAGCATAATTTTCAACGGCAGACAAAGCTTCAAGCTTTCCAACACAGCACTAATGTGATGCACATCCTCCGTGCGCCCTGCAAACTTCCTTGCCCGGCGGAACGTTTCTCAGTCCTTCGATCTGCCGCCGCCGTTGCTCTTCATGGGCGGGGAACTGTGCAGAATCCAAAAAAAAAACTGATATATCTTATCAAGATATATCAGCTTGAAATATACTGGAGCCGACAGCCGGACTTGAACCGGCGACCTGCTGATTACGAATCAGCTGCTCTACCAACTGAGCTATGTCGGCCTGCTCGCATGCGCAGGAAGCCCGGAGCCGCAGGGGCTGCTCCGGCAAACTGGACTTTATTATGTAGCAGGTTCGTGCTATACTGTCAAGCTCATGAGAACGTTTTTTCTGCTGCCAACCGCTTTTCTGCTGTTTTTCCTCAGCTCCTGCAGGGAGGAAAAACAGCCGCCCTCCCCTGCCCTGCCTTCGGTCAAACCAGCAGCCGCGACTGCGTCGGCAGCTCCTCCGCCAGGCTGTCTGGGCTGTCATGCGGAAACGCAGCTTGACGCGCCGCACAACTTCGTCTGCACCGACTGCCATCAGGGTGACAACAGCACGAACGACCGCCAGCGTGCCCACCAAGGGCTGAACGCCCGGCCTGCTGCGCCAGAGAGCATGGCTGCTGTCTGCGGCGGGTGTCATGCGCAGCAGATGGAACGCTGCGGCCAGAGCGGGCATTTCACGCTGCGCAACGAGGTCAATTTGATCCGCCGCCAGTTCGGCTTGGAGCCGGTCAGCAGCCTGCGCGAGCTGCCTGAGCCGAACAGCCCGCCGCAGAGCAAGGAGGATTTGGTCAACGATCTGCTCCGCCGCCGCTGCCTGCGCTGCCATCTGGGCACAGCGGGCGACAGCTACCCGCTCACGCAGCGCGGGCTGGGCTGCGCCGCCTGTCATCTGCGCAAGACGGAAGGCAAATTGGCCAGCCACGCCTTCAGTCTGCCTGATGAGGCGCGGTGCCTGAGCTGCCATTACGGCAACCGCGTGGGCGGCGATTTCGCTGGAATGCACGAGCACGACCTTGGCAGCGACTTCCGCGCGCCGCAGGCAAGCAAAGCCCCGCATCTCCGCCCCTACGGCGTGGAGCAGCACGATCTCGCTCCAGACATCCACCGCCAGCGCGGCCTGACCTGTCTTGACTGCCACAGCGGCGCAGAGCTGTCCGGCAAACAGGCTGCGGTGCGCTGCGCGGACTGCCACGATCCGCAGCCGGGACAGCGGCCGCCGCTGCAAAATCTGCGCAGAGAAGGCGGCCAGCTCATCCTGACCAGCAAAGCTGGCGGCAAGGAGCATCCTGTTCCCCGGCTTCAGCATCCGGCCCATGCACAATACGGCGGCAAGGTCGCCTGTCAAGTCTGCCACGCCCAGTGGAGCTTCAACGACCAAGGCACGCATCTGCTGCTCACCTACTCGGCTGACACGGCCCCGTGGACTGCGCTTTCCGTTCAGTCCAATTCCGAAGCGGAGCAGTTCATCGACAGCGACGGCGGAGAACCATCCATGACCGACAATTTGACAGGGAAGAAAAAGCCGGGCATCTGGCTGCAAGGCTACGGCCTGCGCCGCTGGGAAAACATGCTCATCCGGCAGGATGCGGACGGCATGATCAAAGTGTTCCGGCCCCTGCTGGATTTGCATCTCTCCGCTGTTGATGCGCAGGGCAAGATCATTGGCGGCTTTGACAACCTCAGCGGCGGCGCAGACGGCCTGCTACCCTACACCCCGCACACCACTGGTCCGGCTGGGCTGTTTTATGAGCAGCGATTTTTGTATTTGCTCCCCAAATTGTGACCTGTAACATTGTTTTTTCAATGCCGCAAGCTCCGATTTGGAAAGGTTGATGTGATCAAGCGTATAAATGGGTTTCACCAAATAAGCCCGAACAACGTTGCGGATGCTGAATTTTTTTGTCTCAACTCAAGAAATTCCGGTGGTGGTTAAATAAAAAGTGATGCCCTTAATTTCAGGGCAGTGGGTTAAATCCGTTGATTTATATTTTTTTCGATATATTAGACACTATATCGAATTTTAGGTTGCAATATTTTAAAATTTATGTTACTTGTTGTTTTACTTTGTTAATTTAAAATTTAAGCCCCAAAAAAGGCAAACTGGCGAAGAGGACATAAAA
>NZ_JBLWEN010000020.1:0-4249 GCF_048287415.1 Candidatus Electronema sp. JM | reverse complement strand
AATGCTGTAATTTCGAGTTCCATGTCTTCCTCTGTGTGCGGTTATATTCGTGCTGGACAGCAGAAATATAACACATGCGGGGAAGCATGGATTTTTCAAGATTTATAGGTCACAACTTGGGTATTCCCTTAAGATTTTCCCGCGCATTTGCTTGACAAGCCGCTTCCTCTGCTTTTGCATCTTTTTGCGTAGTTATCACGAGCAGATACTGCCACAGAAGAACAGTCTTCAATGGCGGGCGGCGATGAACGGCCTTGCCACCTTGGTTTCCTCCAGACCGCGCTTTATGCTCGGCAGGGACGTAAAAAATCTTTCGCCCTCACACCTCTCCCCGCCCTACAGATTGACAGCCGGTGAGCTGGCTGTTAATGTTGGGGCAGCAGCGCGCTTGGCCGGGCTGCGCCACCTTATTTTCAAGCACAAGGAAGGAACACGATGGCTGATTTGACCGAGACTGCGGAACTGCGGCAGAAGATACAGGCGTTGAAAGACAAGATGCTCGCGCTGAAGGAGCATCTTTGACGTGGACAGCAAGAAGCTGGACATTGAACGCTTAGAATCGGAATCGCTGGAGCAGGATTTTTGGAATGATCAGCACAATGCCAAGAAGGTGCAACGGCAGCTCGGTCAGTTGCAAGATGTGGTCGGCGGCTGGGAACTGCATTATCGGCATGTTGAAGAGGCCGAGCTGCTCTTAGACATGGCACTTGAGGAAGGCGATGCCGATGCCCTGAACGAGGTAGAAGCATCGCTGGGGAGGCTGGCTGCGGAAGTCGAGGCTACTGAGCTTGAGTGCATGTTCGACGGCGAGCACGACAGCTGCAATGCCCTGCTCACGGTTCATGCGGGCGCGGGCGGCACGGAGTCGCAGGACTGGGTGAGCATGCTGCTGCGCATGTACCTGCGCTGGGCCGAGCTGCACAGCTTCAAGGCTGATATCCTGGATTATCTGCCCGGTGACGAGGCGGGCGTGAAGTCGGTCACAGTGCTGATCAGCGGCAAGAACGCTTATGGTTACACCCGTTCTGAGGTCGGCATCCACCGCTTGGTGCGCATATCGCCTTTTGACGCGTCGGGCCGCCGTCACACTTCCTTTGCTTCAGTGATGGTGCTGCCGGAGCTGGACGACACCATCGAGATTGACATCAACGAGAAAGACCTGCGTATAGACACCTACCGTTCCAGCGGCGCAGGCGGCCAGCACGTCAACAAGACCGACTCGGCTATCCGCATCACCCATCTGCCGACAAACATTGTTGTGCAGTGCCAGAATGAGCGTTCGCAGCTCCGCAATAAAGAGATGGCGATGAAGATGCTGATGGCCAAGCTCTATGACAAGCAGCAGCAGGAGAATTTGCAAGCACAGGAAAATCTGCACGGAGAGAAAAAGGATATCGCCTGGGGCAGCCAAATTCGTTCCTACGTGCTGCAACCCTACCGCCTGATCAAAGACCACCGCACCAGCGTGGAAGTTGGCAATGTGGACGCGGTTTTGGACGGCGAGCTGGATCAGTTCATCAAAGCCTTCCTGCTCTGGCAGCCGCGTTAAGCGTAAGCGATGCCGCTGCTGACCAGCCTGCTCATCCTGATCGTCGCGGCGAGGCTGCTGGGACAGATCTTTCAGCGTTTCGGCCAGCCTTCCATAGTCGGGGAAATGCTGGCCGGAGCATTGCTGGGGCCGAGCGCGCTCAATCTGATTCACGCCAACGCCGCGCTGGCCAGCATCTCCGAGTTCGCCGTCTTTCTGGTGGTGCTCTCCGCTGGGCTGGAGATGAATTTCAAGGATGTTTTCAACGCCTTGTTCAGCCGTGGCATCGTCATCGCCATTCTTGGCTTTGTCCTGCCCTTCGCTGCTGGAGCTGGTGTGGGCGCGGCGTTCCATCTTGATGTGATGCGCACAGTCTTTCTCGGCCTCTGCGTTTCCATCACCGCCCTGCCGGTCACGGTGCGCATCCTGCAAAACTTCAACCTGCTCAATTCCGAGATCGCCCGATACTCGGTGGCCACGGCCATTTTCAACGACGTGGCCGCGCTTTTGGTGCTGGGGGTGATTCTCAATCTGCCGGAGCAGCCCTCTCTCCGGGCCATTGCGGTTTCCGTCTTCGGCACAGGCTGGAAGTTAGTCGCGTTGGGCGCGCTCATCCTCGGTTTCAACTGGCAATTAGAACAACTGCCCAAGCGCGGCATCCACATTGAGAAGATCTCGGAGAAAGTAGTTGAGATCGTTGGCGGCGAAGCTCTCTTCGGCATACTTGCCCTCTTCGTCCTCGTCTTCGGCTCCATCAGCGAGGCCCTCGGCTTCCACTTCGTTATCGGCTCGTTTTTCGGCGCACTGCTGATAGACCGGAAGTTCTTCCTTGCCTCGCGCTACCAAGACTTAGACCTCACTCTGCGCTCTATCACTGAGGGCTTTCTGGGGCCAGTTTTCTTCGCTTATCTCGGCTTGGAATTCGATATTGACGCGCTTAGACCGCTCGGCTTTGTTCTGGTCGTGCTGGGAGTCTCAGTGGTCTCGAAAATGCTGGCGGGCTGGCTCGGCGGCCTGATCATTCAACTGCCGCAGGCTGAAGCACTCGGCATCGGCATCATCCTCAACGGGCGCGGGGTGATGGAATTGGTCATCGCCAGCATTGCTTACGAGCGCGGCTTCATCAATCAGGGCCTCTTCTCCACTCTTGTCCTGATGGGCGTGGTGACAACGATGATCACCCCGCTGCTCTTCCGCAGATGGATACTGCCCAAGATGGAAAAATAATCCCATGAATCCAGTCCTGACTTCCATCCTCCTGCTGGCGTGCAGCAATGTCTTCATGACTTTTGCCTGGTACGCCCACCTCAAAGAGCTGCACAGCAAGCCGTGGATCATCGCGGCCCTATTTAGCTGGGGCATCGCCCTGTTTGAGTACCTCCTGCAAGTCCCGGCCAACCGCATCGGCCACACCGTCCTCAGCGTCGGCCAGCTCAAAATTATTCAGGAAGTGGTCACGCTGACGGTCTTCCTGCCGTTCTCCGTCTTCTACCTGAAGGAGTCCCTGAAGCTGGACTATCTCTGGGCGGGCCTCTGCTTGGTCGGCGCGGTGTATTTCATGTTCCGGGCGAAGCTGTAGGGGCGCATGGCAAAAAGTAGCAGGGGGGTGAAAAATTTTTACCCCTACATCAAGTAGATGTAGGATGCGGCCACTCAACGTAGGAGCAGCTACGCAAGAGCCTGACTATTGCATTGTTGCATTGAGGCGGAAGCAGCCCTGCGCCTGCCGGAATTCATGCGTGGCGGCTTCGGCATGGCTTTGCGCCGAACCACCTGCGCTCAACCGCAGCGTAACGTCTGCGGAGACTGCCTGCTCCGGCGGCAGTGCGTCTATTCGCTGGTTTTGAAACCCCGGTTCCTGAGAAATCCGAACTGTTGCGGCACTGCACCACCGCGCCGCATCTCTTTATCCTGGAGCCGCAGGAGCTGTTGCTTGGCGATGTGCTGGAGTTCGGCCTGACGCTGATTGGCCGGGCGATTGATCTGCTGCCGTGGTTCCTTCTCGTCTTTGAGGAGCTGGGCCGCAGCGGCGGCAATAGTGAACCGTGAGTGATCAATGAAATAAAATATACTGGTAGTGGGTGAAACCCGTTGATGGCAAACGATAACTATCTGTTATCAAAGAAACAGACTGGGACTGTCAACCGGTTTGGCCCACCACCAATATACTTATTATGATTATAAATAAATCTCCTGACGGATGCAGTTGATATATCTATACGGTGCTGGGTCAAACCCGTTGATCAAATATTTTCCGAGTATCGACCGTTCTGGAAATAGTAACGGTTGATATACATTCCTATCACATTGTCGTGGATTTTCTCGTTTTTTGAAAAACAAACCGTTTTTCGGTTCAGACGCTTGATATGCGTTCTGAAGTTGAGATTTCTTCTCTCTATTCTCCACGTATCAGCTTTTCCGACAATATGTTTCGAGGATGGAACATGCTTCCTGCAGCTCTGCCAATCATCGGTATAATAACGGGTTGCAGGAAAAGCGGCCAGCTTGGCCATGAGACGTGAACAGCTTTCATCTGCACGTCTTCCGTTGTGCCACGCAAGTATTACACCGGCCTTTCTTTCCACTGCATACCAAGTCCGCCTCTGATTTTTCTTCCTGCCGACATAGCTCCAGAATTCATCAGCCTCCGCATCTGTTTTTATTTCAATCTCAATGCTGTCCGCTTGCGGCATGAAATACGGATTCACTTCGGCAGGAGTT
>NZ_JBLWEN010000019.1:0-3633 GCF_048287415.1 Candidatus Electronema sp. JM | reverse complement strand
TGCGCTGGTTTGCTGACACAGTCATGGAGATTGCTTGCGCACTGCACAATTTCAGATTAAGATTCAGACCTTGGCAAAAAGTCAATGCCGATTGCTTGAAAAAATCGATATAGTGTCTAGTAACGTATCAGGAGGACGATTATGAATGCCATGACGTACACTGCCGCCCGGCAGAATCTCGCCAAGACGATGGAGCAGGTCTGCCAAGATCATTCTCCAGTGATCATCACCCGGAAAAACAGCGATGCAGTGGTCATTATGTCGCTTGAAGACTACACCGCCATGCAGGAAACGGCATATTTGCTGCGTTCACCAAAAAATGCCAAGCGACTGCTTGAATCCATCGCCCAGCTTGAGGCAGGGAAAGGCACAGAGAGGAAAATTGCCGAGAATGAGGCTGATTTTTTCTGACAACGCTTGGGAGGATTATCTGCACTGGCAGGAGACAGACAGAAAAATGCTCCGGCGTATCAATCTGCTGATCAATGAAATAAAGCGCAGCCCATTTGAAGGTCTCGGCAAACCGGAACCGCTGAAACATGCTCTTTCTGGATATTGGTCGCGCCGCATCAACGAAGAACATCGAATTGTGTACAAAGTGTCCGATGATGCCGTCTGTCTTGCCCAACTGCGGCATCATTATTGATTTCAGGCGTGCTTCCTCCTCTCCCTTCCTCGCAGCTTCCGCCGGAAACACTCAGCGGCGTGGTTGAGCGCATCACTTACCACAACCCGGAAAACGGCTGGGCGGTGCTGCAAGTCAATCCCTTTGACGCACGCGGCGGCACGGCCACGGTGGTTGTCCACCAGCTCCGGGTTTTCGCAGGCGCAACCATGCAGTTCACCGGCGAGTGGGTGATGCATCCGCGCTTTGGCCGCCAATTCAAGGCGGCGCAGGCGGCGGAACTGAAGCCCGCCTCGGCCAACGCCTTGGAGAAATACCTCGGCTCCGGCCTGATCAAAGGCATAGGCCCGAAGACCGCGCACAAGATCGTCCAGCATTTCGGCAAGGAGACGCTGGAGGTCTTTGAGGAGCGCATTGAGCGGCTGACCGATGTGCCCGGCATTGCCGAGAAGAAGCTGGCCATGATCAGCGCGGCGTGGACAGAGCACCGGGCCGTGCGCGACGTGATGCTTTTCCTCCAGACGCACGGCATCTCCACGCTTTTTGCGGTGCGCATCTACAAGCAGTACGGCGACGAGTCCATCGCCCTCGTCTCGGCCAATCCCTACCGCCTTGCCGAAGACCTCTACGGCATTGGCTTTTTCACTGCCGACAAGGTGGCTCTGTCCATCGGCTTTGGCCAAGATTCGCCGCTGCGCATCACCGCTGCCATCCGCCATGTGCTGAACGCCAGCCGCGAGCAAGGCCACTGCTGGCTGACGCAGGCTCAGATTGACAAGCAGGCTTCCGAGCTGCTCCAGCTCAATCTTTCCGAGCGCATCGCCCTCTTTCTCCACGAGATGGAGCAGCAGGACAAGCTGCGCGTCCGCCTGCTCGTCACACGCAGGGGCAGCGAGCCGGAACGCTGTTATTACTCAAAAAGCCTGTATTTTGAAGAGCAGTACGTGGCCGAGCGGCTGCGCAACATGGTGCGCCCGCTGCCGCACGACCCGGAGCGCATTGCCGACTGGCTGCGCCGTTTCGGCGGCAAAAACGGCATCCAATTGAGCGAGGAGCAGACGGCGGCGGTGCAGGCCATCGTCTGCTGCCAGTTCGCCATTCTCACTGGCGGGCCGGGCTGCGGCAAGACCACGACCACGCGGGTTCTGGTCAGCCTGCTGCGGGCGATGGGCCGTTCGGTGCTGCTTGCTGCGCCCACAGGCCGGGCGGCGCAGCGCATGGGCGAGGTGATCGGTGCGGAGGCCAAGACCATCCACCGCCTGCTGGAGTTTCAAGGTACTGGTTTTAAACGCAATGCGGAAAATCCCCTGAAAACCGACGTGCTGATTGTGGACGAATGCTCAATGCTCGACATCAGCCTGACCGCCGCCCTGCTCAAGGCGGTCGGCAGCGAGACCGCCCTTGTCTTCATCGGCGACGCGGACCAGCTGCCCTCGGTCGGCGCGGGCAATGTGCTGCGCGACCTGATCGCATCCGGGCATATTCCGGTCTGCACCCTGCGCACGGTTTTCCGGCAAGCGAGCAGATCGAGCATCATCACCTTCGCCCATCAAATCAACCGGGGCGAAACACCGAAGATCGGCTCGCCGTTCAAGCAGCCGGATTTATGGAAAAGCAGCGACTGTCTCTTCCTTGATTCGGACGAGGCCACGCAGGAGCAGCTCCATTTCATCGCCAAAGTCAGGCAGCATTTGCAGACCGTCGAGGAGCGCGAGCAGGCGGGCGGCGGCGATCTCTTCGGCACGGATGCCGCTGTCATCAGCCCGGAGCCATACCGCCGCTTCGAGCTGCCGGAGCAATTTCAGCACGTTGACCTGCACACGTTAGCGGTTGCTGAAGGCCCAGCAGCGGAGCTGTCCGCCGTGGCGAAAAAGGTGCATCCGTGGTCGTCGCTGTACTACGGCATGACCGCTGCGGACACGGTGCGGCGGCTCTATGTGGAGTGGATTCCTAAATATCTCGGCGCGGGCGGCGAGATTCAGGTGCTCTCGCCGATGAACCGAGGCAGCTTGGGCACGGGTTCGCTCAACAAGATGCTGCAAGAGGCGGTGAATCCGCCGCAGGAGGGCAAGGCGGAACTCCGCATCGGCGAGCGGCTTTTCCGCACCGGCGACCGGGTCATTCATCTGCGCAACAACTACGATCTCGGCGTGTTCAATGGCGACATCGGCAGAATCAGCGAGGTGAGCAACGCGGACATGACCTTGCGGGTGCGCTTCTTCCCGGATCAACGCGAGGTGGAGTATCAGCGCGAGCAGATTGCGGAATTGGAGCTGGCCTATGCCATCACCATCCATAAGGCGCAGGGTTCGGAGTTCGAGGCGGTGATTCTGCCGGTTTTAACCCAGCATTTTCGGATGCTTTTCCGCAACCTGATCTACACCGGCCTGACACGGGCGCGGAAGCTGGCGGTGTTCGTTGGCACGAGGAAGGCTCTGGCGATGGCCGTGGCGAATAAGGACACGGGGCTGCGGCAGACGGCGTTGCGGGAGTTGGTGGGTGGGTAGGATTGCTGAGAAATCTTATAATCGCAATCACCAGATACGCTGCAAGCCAGCACAGAGAAAGGCGTGCGTGTCCAGCAAAATCCTCATGGCATGTAGTCCTCGAAATCATCCGTCATTTTAATCAGCCCGGCGGCACTGCCAAATTTCGGGCGCGGCGCGGCAGAAAACGGCATAAGTTTGAATCCTGATCCATCATCCTTGGTTATGTGCCATTATGATCAGTTTGGCAAGCATGGTCTCTGCTTCTTTCAATGCGACTTGGGGCATGGTGACATCCTGCAATTGACCGAAATGATAATTTTATTCTGCCGGATAAATCGCCTCTTCCGGCGTGAAGGTCTTCAGACGGGCAAAGGCGGCCAGCGATGTGGCATTGCAGGCTATATAGCTGTAGCATAATAAATTGACTACAGGTCAAGCTGCTGAAAGAGATCATCAACAGAACAGCCAAGTTTTCTTCTGCGGGCTTTTGCTTGTGCCCATTTATTTTCAATCGGATTG
>NZ_JBLWEN010000018.1:0-12619 GCF_048287415.1 Candidatus Electronema sp. JM | reverse complement strand
CGCTGGTTTGCTGACACAGTCATGGAGATTGCTTGCGCACTGCACAATTTCAGATTAAGATTCAGACCTTGGCAAAAAGTCAATGCCGATTGCTTGAAAAAATCGATATAGTGTCTATTGTAACGTTTTATTTATCCCTGCCGCTGCGCTCGCGGAAGAAGAGCCGCAGCGGCACGCGGTCAAGACCCAGCCCTTCGCGGAAGCGGTTGGCGAGATAGCGCTGATAGGAGAAGTGAATGCCTTTGGGGTAATTGGAGATGACCGCAAAGGTCGGCGGCGCAGTGCTGATCTGGGCAGTGTAGTAGAGCTTCAGCCTGCGGCCCTGATACATCGGCGGCTCATGCTGGGCCTTGGCATCTTCCAAAAGGCGGTTGAGGGCGGCGGTGGAAAAGCGTTGATGGAACTGGCGGTGCATCTTGCCGAGTTCCGGGAAGAGCCGCTTGATGCCTGCGCCGGTCTTGGCGGAAACCCTGAAGACCGGGGCAAAGGGAATGAATTTGACTGCCTCCTCCACTGCTTCCAGCAGCTGCTCCTGCCGCTTCTTGTCGCCTTCGATCAAGTCCCATTTGTTGATGAGGAGCATGAGAGCGCGGCCCTGCTCCTGGGTGTAGCCAATGACCTTGGTGTCCTGCTCGGTGATGCCTTCCTCGGCATCAATCAGCACTGCGGCGATGTCGCAGCGGCTGAGGGACTTCAGGGCCTTGAGGATGGAGAACTTCTCCAGCTTGTCCTGTGTCTTGCCCTTGCGCCGGATGCCGGCGGTGTCAATGAGCAGGTAGTTGTGCTTGTCCGCAGTCAGCATGGTGTCCACCGCGTCGCGGGTGGTGCCAGCCACTTCGGAGACGATCATCCGCTCCTGCCCCGTGATCGCATTGATCATCGAGGACTTGCCCACGTTCGGGCGGCCAAGGAAGGCTAAACGGATGGTGTTCTCCGGCAAGGGCGGCGGGGCTTCAGTCTGCCCCAGATTTTCGGCCAGAGCGTCCATCAGGGTGTTGAAGCCGTAGCTGTGGTCAGCGGACAAAGCCCAAAGCTGCTCCACGCCCAATTCCCAGAACGGTGCCAGCAGCTCGTTCTCGATGTTTGGCGAGTCAATCTTGTTGACCGCGAAGAAGACCGTTTTTTCGGTGCGCCGGAGCAGCTCAACCAGCTCGTGGTCGCCGGGCATCACGCCTTGGCGGCCATCCAGCAGCAGAATGATGATGTCCGCCTCGTCCATCGCCTGCATGGCCTGCTGGCGGATGTGGCCGCTGAAGTTGTCGCTGTCGTCGTCCTCTATGCCGCCAGTGTCCACCAGCATGAAGGCGCGTTCCTCCCAGCTTGCCTGGCCGTAGTGGCGGTCGCGGGTCACGCCGGGCGTGGGATCAACAATCGCGTCCCGGCTGCGGGTCATGCGGTTGAAGAGCGTGGATTTGCCCACGTTCGGGCGGCCAATCAGAGCGACAAGGGGACAGGCGGCGGTTGACATGCCGGGGCGCGGTGGAAAGGTTCAATTGCCTTCAGGCAGCGTTCAATCAGTGATTACGGCGAGTATACACCTCTAAGGGAATTTTGGCAAGGAAGCTGTTGTTACGCTGAATTATCCAATTTTCGATGATTTTCTGCTTAATTGATTAAAATCAATATGTTGCTTGAGACGATCAAAGCCTGTCAGCAACAACACTTGAGAGCTAACGAAGCTAGCATGACCCATGATAGAATTGACAATTATGAACTGGACGCAGGCAAGGCGTAGGTGACTGCTTCGCCGTTGATCTTGACATATCCATGCTTCACCAAGGCATTCCACACTGCATCAATCACAGTATCAGAAATGTCTTTGCCGCATCTGGCATGGATAGTGTTGCGTAACGTTTTAGGAGAGCGTGGTTTTTTATCCTTCCGGTTGATTAAATCATTCATCACCAATTTGAGCAGCTCTTCAGTTAAATCTGGAGTCAATATAACCTTGCTTTCTGTCTGTAGAGGAGTTGCAGTAGCGACAGGCTTGAAATATGGCATTTCCTCTATCGAAACTGAACGCGCCGCAAATATCTTCCGCTTGCGCAAATGCTGAATAAGCGGATCAAAGCCCGTGTCTTTGGATATGATGTGGAAATATCCAGCCGGATCAGCCGCTGCCAGCACGCCGAGGTAATAGGCAATGTGGAAATCCAGCGCGTTGCTGCCGGAAGTTTCCAGCACGATGTATTCAGCCCGGCTGCCTAATGCCTGCATGGCTGTCACTAACTCCACCGGCAGCTTGGTGTTGTTTGGGCCGAGAAAAACCTGCACCTGAAATTCTCCGCCTTTAAGCAGCGCAATAGACTGCACCTGCACATTTTCGTAATCAATGAGAAGGTAATTAGTTTTCACGCGCCGCCATCTCCCCTTTCAGCGAATGCTGGCCCGCATGATTTATCGTGACCATGACTATATCACCAGGCTGGAGGGCATCCGGCCCGGTGAAATGCACAATGTGATTGCTGCCGGTGCGACCCTGAATACCTGATTCGCCGCGCCCTTCCACCATCACCTCGATGCTTCTGCCTATGAATTCCCGGTTGCGCTCCAAGCTGATTTCGTCCTGCCGCGCCTGAAAGCGTTCCAGCCGTTCGCTCTTGACCTGTTCATCCACCTTGTCGGGAAAGGCAGCGGAACGAGTATTGGGTCGGTCAGAGTATTTGAACGAAAACGAGCCGTGGAAGCGCACCGTCTCCAACAGGCTCATGGTCTGCTCGAAATCTGCCTCGGTCTCACCGGGAAAGCCGACGATCACATCCGTGCTCAGGGCGATGTCCGGGCAAAAGGAGCGCAGCTCGGCCACCTTGTCCAAGTACAGCTCGCGGGTGTATTTGCGGTGCATCCGCTGCAGCACGGCGTTGGAGCCAGCCTGCACCGGCAGATGAAAATGCGGGCAGAGGTTAGGCAGTTCGTGGAAGCAGCGCATCAATTCCGTTGACAAATCCTGCGGGTTGGAGGTCGTGAAGCGCAGCCGCCGCAGGCCGGATGCCGCCGCTGTCTGCCGCAGCAGCTCGGCGAAGCTGACAGGCCGCTCCGCCACCGCGTTGGTCGTGCCGTAGGAGTTGACGTTCTGGCCCAGCAGAGTAATCTCTCGCACGCCTCGGCTGACGAGCAGCTCCACCTCCTCCAGGATGTCCGCGACCGGGCGGCTGATCTCGCGGCCCCGCGTGGTCGGCACGACGCAATAGGCGCAGTAGTTGTCGCAGCCCTGCATGATGGTGACGAATTTGCGGAATTCGGGCAGGGCAGGGGTGTTGCGCAGCAGCTTCTGGAAGGGCGGAATGACGAAAGCCTTGTCCAGACCGCAGGCAGTCTCGCGCTTGCTCTCGCCGCGCTCAAGGCGTTGCAGGAGTTCCGGCAGCCGCCATATCTGCTGCGTGCCGATGACGATGTCCACGTGCGGCATCCGCTCGAAGATGCGCTCGCCTTCCTGTTGGGCGACACAGCCAGCCACAGCGATGCGCAGGCTGGGCCGCCGCCGCTTCTCCTGCCGCAGCGAGCCGAGCAGGCTGAAGAACTTCTGCTCCGCTTTGGCCCGGATCGAGCAGGTGTTGAGGATGATCAGGTCGGCCTGCTCCGCGTCCGCGCCTGCAAGGTAGCCGTGCTGCGCCAGTAGCTGCTCCATGATCTCGGAGTCGCGTTCGTTCATCTGGCAGCCGAAGGTCTTGATGTGGAGGTGTCTATTCATTGCAGCGTGGTGATTTGATTCAACGAAGAAAAGCCGGGCCGAAAAGCATACTACGGCATTATATTGTTTTTCCTGCTGAATTCAATAATTTTTTCAGCAGGGCCACGCGCTGCCAGCCTTATCCTTGGGAATCAGGAGCAGGGCTGCGCTGCAACTCGTTTCTCAGACGGAAAAATTCATATTTTTCCTTGACGCTGGCAGGCGAAAAAAGTATCATGTAAATTTTTGTACTGACAGGCCCGTCCGTTGTTTTCTTATTTTTTTCAACATATTAAAATCAAAGAGGTTTTAATGATGAGCACCTTCATGACCAGAGTTCTGCTCTGCGCCTGCATGGTCTGCGCTTTTTCGCTGACCGGCTGCGGCTCCAAGCAGGTTGAGCCGTACAATCAGCAAAAATCTGCCAAGGCTGACGGCAGCACCTTCTACGATGCCGATGCAGGCGCAGCTGCTGACGACACCGCCGCACCTGCCGCAGCAGGCAACAATGAGTATTCTCCCGCCTTGGACGGCCTGCCTTCCGCCACCCCTGGCGGAGCCGTAGCCGACATTCAGAATTCTCCGAATGCTGCCCCCGCTGTGGAGCCTTTAGCGGACAATGGCGGCAAGGCCGCAGGCTTTTCCGGCGGAGAGCAGTCTGCCGATTACAAGCGCAAGAATGGCCGTTCGTCGCCCCAGATGAAATCCATTTACTACGATTTTGATCAGTCTGCGGTGCGCAAGGAGCAGGCACCGAAAATGGAGGCAAATGCTCAGTATCTGAAGAAACACGGCAAGGCCAAAGTGGTGGTGGAAGGCAACTGCGACGAGCGCGGCACCAAGGAATACAACCTTGCTCTCGGCGAGCGTCGGGCTACCAGCGCGAAAAAATATCTGATCAATCTCGGTGTGGAAGCCAATCGAATCAGGACCATGTCCTTTGGCGAAGAGCGTCCGCTCTTCCCTGGCACGGAGGAGGCTGATTACGAGATGAACCGCCGCTCCGACTTCGTCTTGGAGTAACTGCCGCACCGGGCTTCAGGTTGCTGCCCGCAAACGTGTTCGTTCCGCCGCCGGTCTTTTGTCAAAAAGATCAGGCGGCTTTTTCTATCTGCTACTGTGCAATTTATAAAATGAACAAAAAAATAACCATTATCGGCTCTGGCAATGTCGGCGCGGCTGCCGCGCACTGGGCTTTGGCGAGAAAACTGGGCAACATCGTCCTTCTGGATGTCGCGGAAGGCATTCCGCAGGGCAAGGCGCTGGATTTATGGCAGGCCGGGCCGCTCGACGGCTTCGCGGGCACGGTCATTGGCAGCAACGACTACGCTGATTCGGCCAACTCGGACGTGGTGATCATCACCGCTGGCCTTGCGCGCAAGCCGGGCATGTCCCGCGACGATCTTTTAGCCAAAAACGTGGCCATCGTCAAGGGCTGCGCCGAGCAGGCGGTGCGTTATTCGCCCAATTGCTTTATGATCGTCGTCACCAATCCGATAGACGCGATGGTCTATACGGCGTTCAAGGCATCCGGCCTGCCGAAACATCGCATCATCGGCATGGCGGGCGTGCTCGATTCAGCCCGCTACCGCACGTTTTTGGCCAACGCCCTCGGCGTTGCGCCGTCCGATGTCAGCGCGATGGTCATGGGCATCCACGGCGACAAGATGCTCCCCCTCGTGCGGCTGGCGAACGTGGCCGGCGTGCCGGTCAGCGACCTCCTGCCTGCGGAGCAGATAGCCGAGATCGTGCATCGGACGCAGCACGGCGGCGGTGAAATCGTCAATCATTTGAAAACAGGCAGCGCGTTCTGCACTCCGGGCCTCGCGGCAGTGGAAATGGCGGAGGCGGTGCTCTGCGACACGCGCCGCGTCATGCCTTGCGCGGCATGGCTGGAGGGTGAATTCAATATCTCCGGCTGCTTCCTCGGCGTGCCGGTAGTCTTGGGCGCAAAGGGCGTGGAGCGCATCCTCGAATTTCAGCTAACCGGCGAGGAAAAGCAGGCCCTCGGCGAATCGGTCGAGGCGGTGCGCAAGCAGATGGAGGAAACCGGGCTGTAATTGCAAGCAAAGGAAGCTGCCGCAGCGGCGGCTTCCTTTAACCTTTTTGAAGCAATGCTCTTTATGATTTTTCCTGTTGTTCCTTCCTTTCTTTAAATCGCCTCACGCCTCTCCTTCGTTCGTTTTTCCTGCCGCCCTGTTTATCATAACTGTCCAGATAAGGCAGAACCTGTCGCCGGAAACTACGGAACTCCGATCAGTTGTCATGCGCTGCGCTGGAGCGCATGAGTCCGGCAGCAGCGTCCGCAGAAAGCCGAAAATCCCCCAACTAGGGCAAGGCGTTTAAGGCCCGGCTCGCCGCAAACGGAAAGTCTCCCATGATCATCATCTGCTCCATGATGCGCAGATGTCGCTTGACGCAGGCAACAGTTTACATCTATTCAGCTCAGAGGCAGTTCTGCAAGAGGTCTATGGAGTTCAGTTATTCTGGAAAATTTTGTTGAACGAAAGCCTGCTTGCACTTTTCCACCACACTGTGCTATGATAAAAACTTACTGGGAAACCGCAGAAATTTTTTATGCGCTGGGGTTGCCTTGTTATGAAAAAACGCCGCAGGTGCCTTCTTGAAGCAGATTCGACTGGAGAAGATCGGAGGTGTCGTCAACCGCAGCGATAAAAGCCGTTGTTCGGCTCTCGCCCGCCTGAATGCCTTCTACCAGCTTTTCAGCCGCACCGATCAGGTGCTGATTGTCATTGTCGCGGACCCGGACTCGCTCGCCTGCGCTTTGGCGGTGAAGCGGCTTCTCAGCTACCGGGTCGGCAGCGTCACCATCGGCTACCCAAACGAAATCCGGCGGCTGAACAACCTGACCATGATCGAGCGGCTGAAAATCCCTATCGATCGGCTGCACACCCTTCAGATCAACGATTATTCCAAAAAAATTCTTTTAGATTCCCAGCCGACGCACCAGCCCTGCTTTGAGAAAATACAGTTTGACGCAGTGCTTGATCATCATCCAATCACCAACGGCTGGGACGCGAATGTGAAATTCATTGACATCCGCCCGGATTACGGCGCGGTGGCCTCAATGATGATTGAATACCTGCGTGCTGCTAGCATAACTCCGTCCGTTTCCTTGGCCACCGCCCTCTATTACGGCATAAAGGTTGACACCCAGAATTTCGAGAAAAAAAATCTGCAATTAGCTGACGGCATCTCTTTTCGCTATGTCTTCAACCTTGCCAACCGCAACTTGGTGCGCAAGTTTGAGCTGACTGAACTGCGCCGCTCCGAGCTGAAATATTTCAAGACTGCCCTGAAAGAGGTCAAGGCCAGCAAAGGGCGGGCCTATGCGCACATCGGCAAGGTCAGCACCCCGGACGTGCTGGTGATTATTGCCGACTTCCTCAACCATGTTGAGGGATTCGACTGGGTTTTCGTCTCCGGCATCTGCAACGACAAGCTGGTTGTGATTCTCCGCTGCGACGGCTACCGCAAGCACGCGGGCAAATTTGCCCAAAAAACCTTCGGCGAATACGGCTCCGCCGGTGGCCACCGCGAGGCGGCGCGGGCCGAGCTGCCGTTGAAGAATCTGCCGCCCCGGCGTGAAGGCCAGGACTTCACCACCGCCACGCTGATGAAAATCGCCACCCGTCATTTATAATCCGTCCTGCACTGGCTTTTCCTTTGTTCTTTGCCTGCCGCCGCAGTATAATTCGGTCGCGGAAAAGACAGCTTTCCTGCGGGCTGCCGCCATTTGCCGCAGGCAACACTCTGAACGTCCGAACTGCACGAGAGTCTGATATGGCAATGCCTTCCACGTTGGCGATGATTTTGGCCGGAGGCCGCGTTGACGAGCTGGGTGCGCTCACCCATTACCGTCCCAAATCCGCTGTCCCTTTCGGCGGTTTCGCCAGGGTGATCGACTTCCCACTGAGCAACCTGATGCGCTCCGGCATTGAGCGTATCGCCATTCTCAGCCAATACCGCTCCTACTCGCTGATCAACCACATCGGCACCGGCGCGGCCTGGGACATGATCGGCAGAAACCGAGGCATCTTCATCCTGCCGCCCTTCAAAGATTACTACAATCCGCACTGGTATCGCGGCTCGGCGGACGCGGTCTATCAGAACCTTGATTTTGTCCGCTACAACAAGCCGGGAGAAATTCTTATCCTCTCTGGTGATCATATTTATTCAATGGATTACCGGCAGCTAATCCGTTTTCATCATGAGCAGGATGCCGATTTGACCGCCGCATTCATCAAGGTGGAAAAGAAAAACGCGGCCAAACGCTTTGGCGTGGCGGAGATTGCAGATGACTGCGCTGAAGGCGGGCGGCTGCTTTCTTATGAAGAAAAGCCGACGGAACCCAAAGGCGACTGGGCTTCGCTTACCGTGCTTTGCTTCAAGCCCAAGGTGCTTTGCGATGTGCTGAAGGAGAATCAGGCTGCTGAATCGTATGAGTTTGGCCGCGACATCATCCCGCTGATGATGCGGCTGGGTCTGAAGGTTTTCGGCTACAAATTCAACGGCTACTGGGGCTACACCCGCACGGTGGATGAATACTGGCAGACCTCAATGGACCTGCTTGGCGAAAAACCGCTAATTGACATGGAGCAATGGGGCCTGCGCACGAACTTGGAGCATCGCGGCATCCGCGACTGCCAGCCGCTCAAGGTCGGGCCGGACGGCGTTCTTGACAACTCCATGGCCTACAACGGCTGCATTGTCGAGGGCACTGTGCGGAATTCGATCCTCTTTCCAGGCGTGCGGGTGGAGAAAGGCGCGGAGGTCAGCAACTCCATCCTCTTGTTCAACAATGTGGTGAAAGAAGGCTGCAAACTGGAGCGGGTGATCAGCGATGTCAACACCAG
Organism: Candidatus Electronema sp. JM; assembly: GCF_048287415.1. Taxonomy (NCBI): domain Bacteria; kingdom Pseudomonadati; phylum Thermodesulfobacteriota; class Desulfobulbia; order Desulfobulbales; family Desulfobulbaceae; genus Candidatus Electronema; species Candidatus Electronema sp. JM. The sequence continues at coordinate 4,072 of NZ_JBLWEN010000018.1, read as the reverse complement.
CTTCGGCTGCGGCGCGCGGGCAGGCGCGGCTGGAGGGCGGGTGACAGTGATCGGCTGGAACAATCAGGTGCCCGACGGCATGGTGATCGGCGGCGGCTGCTCAGTCGCGCCGGAAATGGACGCGGACAAATGGCCGCAGCAGGGCTTGGCTGATTTGGAGGAGCTGCGATGAGAGACGTGAACGACGCGCTGGTGCTGCTGCTGGCTGGCGGCATTGGCAGCCGCCTGAATATACTGGTTGGCCACCGGGCCAAACCAGCGGTGCCTTTTGGCGGCATCTACCGGATTATTGATTTTTCCCTGTCCAATGTGATGAACGCCGGTCTGAGCCGGGTCGGCGTGCTCACCCAGTACAAGCCGCTTTCCATGATGCGGCACATCGGCAGCGGTCAGGCGTGGGACTTCACAGGCCGCAGCCGGGGCGTGGAAATCCTGCCGCCGCGCACGGGTGAAAAGGATTCCGACTGGTACAAGGGCACGGCAGACGCGATCCGGCAGAACATTGACTTCATCAAGGCCAATCCCTCCGAGCAGGTGGTGATTCTTTCCGGCGACCATATTTACCGGATGGATCTCAATGACATGATCGCCAGCCACCGGGCAAAGAAGGCGGGCATCACCATCGGCATGATGGTCGTGCCGATGAGCGAGATTCACCAGTTCGGGGCCGGGATTGTGGACGAGGACAACCGGATTGTGGACTGGGAGGAAAAGCCCAAGGTCGCCCGTACCAATCTGGCCTCAATGGGCATTTATGTCTTTGACACCGAATACCTGCTGACCATGCTCGCTCGCGACCGCAGCGAGATTGATTTCGGAATGCACATCATTCCCAAGGCGATTGAGGAGCGGCAGGTTTTCGCCTATCCCTTCTACGGCTACTGGCGCGATGTCGGCACCATTCAGGCCTATTGGGACGCGAACATGGACATCATCCGCCCGGATTCCGGCATCTCACCGGAGGCTTGGGGCATCAGGCCGAACATCGAGACCAAGCGGCGGATGATGGACCGCGCTCCGGCCCGCTTCACCGCTGGCTGCACGGCGCGTTCTTCAATAATCAGTGCGGGCTGCGTGGTCGAAGGCACGGTGATCAACTCCGTCCTCTCGCCTGGCGTTATCGTGCGAAAAGGCGCGGTGGTCCGCGATTCCGTGATTTTCGAGGATTCCGTGATAGAAGCTGGGGCCGAAGTTGATTTGGTGGTGGCGGACAAGCGAATTCACGTCGGCTGCGGCGCAATCGTCGGCTGCGGCGATGCCGAGGCGAAAAAGATCGTCAACAAGGACTTTCCGACGCATCTCTACAGCGGCATCACCTTGGTCGGCAAAGAGGCGCGCATCCCGGAAGGCATGAAGATCGGGCGCAACTGCATCGTCCAGCCCGGCCACAGTCCGGCTGCGCAGATGCCGGAAGACTGCGCCCACGGGACAGTTTTTTCCGCCGCCTGACGCGGAAAAACTTTGTTGCTTTTGCCACCCGGTTTCAGTAGAATTGCCGCAGTGCTGTCACTGCCGCGCCCGTAGCTCAGTTGGATAGAGCACCAGATTCCTAATCTGGGTGCCGCAGGTTCAATTCCTGCCGGGCGCACCAAGCCATTCCTTTTTTTGTTTCTTCCATCCATCTCGCATCGGCTTTAATCGGACATGTTATGCAATCTGTGCAGCGGAAAAAACGGATATTAGTCACCGGCGGAGCAGGATTTCTCGGCTCTCACCTCTGCGAACGCTTGCTGGTCGAAGGCAACGAGGTGATTTGCGTGGACAATTACTTCACCGGAGCCAAACAGAATATTGTTCACCTTGTGGACAATCCCTATTTCGAGCTGCTCCGCCACGATGTGACATTTCCTCTCTATATTGAGGTGGATGAGATATATAACCTCGCCTGTCCGGCCTCACCCATTCATTATCAGTTTGACCCGGTGCAGACCACCAAAACTTCGGTGCACGGGGCGATCAACATGCTCGGCTTGGCCAAACGGGTGAAGGCGAAGATTTTCCAAGCCTCCACCTCTGAAGTGTATGGCGATCCGCAGATTCATCCGCAACCGGAATCTTACTGGGGCCATGTCAACCCAAACGGTATTCGCTCCTGCTACGACGAGGGCAAGCGCTGCGCCGAGACCTTGTTTTTCGACTACCGCCGCCAGCACAATTTACGAATTAAAGTGGCTCGGATATTCAACACCTACGGGCCACGTATGCACCCCAACGACGGGCGGGTGGTCTCCAACTTCATTGTTCAGGCCCTGCTCGGCGAGCCGATCACCATCTACGGCGACGGCTCGCAGACCCGCTCCTTCTGCTATGTCGATGATCTGATTGAAGCCTTTATCCGTCTGATGGCCACTGAGGACGATTTCACCGGCCCGGTCAACACCGGCAATCCGGGCGAATTCACCATCCTGCAATTGGCTGAAAACGTGCTGGAACTGACCGGCTCCAAATCTGAGCTGATCTTCAAGCCGCTGCCGCAGGATGATCCCAAGCAGAGGTGCCCAGACATCACCTTGGCCAAGGCAAAGCTCGGCTGGGAGCCGAAGATTTCCCTGCGCGAAGGATTAGTTCCGACCATCGCTTATTTTGACGATTTTCTCCGAAAACAATGAAAACAGCTCTGATCACCGGCATCACTGGGCAGGACGGCGCGTATTTAGCCGAACTGCTGCTTGAAAAAGGCTACATGGTGCATGGCATCAAGCGTCGTGCCTCGCTTTTTAACACCGACCGGGTGGATCATCTCTACCAAGACCCGCACGAGGAGGATGTCCGTTTCAAGCTCCATCACGGTGACCTGACCGATGCCACCAATCTGATCAGAATTGTGCAGGAAGTTGAGCCGGACGAGATTTACAATCTGGCCGCGCAGAGCCATGTGGCGGTGTCCTTCGAGACCCCGGAATACACCGCCAACAGCGACGCGCTCGGCACGCTGCGCCTTTTGGAGGCTATCCGCATCCTTGGTTTGGAAGGAAAAACACGCTTCTATCAGGCCTCGACCTCGGAGCTGTTCGGCAAAGTGCAGGAGATTCCCCAGCGTGAGACCACGCCGTTTTATCCCCGCTCGCCCTATGCGGTGGCCAAGCTCTATTCGTACTGGATCACGGTGAATTACCGTGAAGCCTACAAGATGTACTGCTGCAACGGCATTCTCTTCAACCACGAGTCGCCGGTGCGGGGCGAGACCTTTGTCACTCGCAAGATCACCAGAGCTTTGGCGCGGATCAAGCTGGGCTTGCAGGACGCGTTTTTTCTCGGCAATCTCAATGCGCTGCGCGACTGGGGCCACGCCAAGGACTATGTGCGGATGCAGTGGCTGATGCTTCAGCAGGAGCAGCCAGAGGATTTCGTCATCGCCACCGGCACGCAGCATTCGGTGCGGGAATTTGTGGCCATCGCCGCCGAAGAGCTTGGCATGAATATCATCTGGCAGGGCAGCGGGTTGGACGAAATCGGCATCGAACGCAAGAGCGGCAAGACCATAGTCCGGGTTGATCCCCGCTATTTCCGCCCGACCGAGGTCGAAACGCTGCTCGGTGATCCCTCCAAGGCCAAGGAGAAGTTGGGCTGGGAGCCGAAAATTAGCTTTGAAGAGCTGGTGCGCGAGATGATCGTCGAAGACCTGAAGCTGGCGGAGCGGGATCAGGTGGTGCGGCAGAAGGGATACAAGGCGTACAACTATTTTGAGTGATGCCGGAGAGTTTAAAAATCGGTGTGGTTGGATACAGCTCCAACCGCATTGATTTTGTTCATGCTGAACAATTGCTCAATTTGGCATTTGACAGCATTCTGTCAAGGAACACAGCAAGCGCAACATATCGAGATAGTCAGCGGCTTAACCAATGTTGGCATTCCAAAAGTTGCCTACGATATAGCTTGTCAACGTGGTTTCCGCACCGTGGGCATATCTGCTGAACAGGTGTTTAAAGTGCATTGCGGCATTTATCCTGTTGATAACCCAAGTTGTGACCTATAACATTGTTTTTTCAATACCGTAAGCCAAGATAAAAAGAAAAACCTTCAATTCAAAACCATGCGAGGTGACAGCATGAATATGTGCTGGAAATCTTTG
>NZ_JBLWEN010000017.1:0-3174 GCF_048287415.1 Candidatus Electronema sp. JM | reverse complement strand
GCATCGAAATGAAATTCACCGACGCGCTTATTCTTTTCTGCCTGCTGGTTGTAGGCATTGGTTTCATAGGTGCCTTTTTTTCAACACCTCCTGTACAAATTTTCGACAGAATTTTCTGGCTTGGCATAGGTGTATTTTCCTGCTGGTGGCAAACTCAGCCGAACTCTCAGCTCTCAGGCAGAATTTGTCGTTTCTTTAAAGCAATTCCTCGCTGCTGGGCTGAATCCAAGGAGGTCTCCAAATGATCGCGCCCGTTGCTGCGAAAAAGTCCCGCCGCCGTCTTTCCGAGCCTGAGATTCAGGACATGCACGCCGAGATGATCAAGCTCGGCCAGGCAATCCTCGCCGGGAAAGCTGCGGAGCCTAAGCCCCATGATAGAATAACATGGGGGTTTCAACTCGTCATCGGCTTCGACCGTCTCAAGTATGGCCTGCATGTGGAATGGAAGGATTCCGAGCTGTTGGATATCCTGACCGACTTCAAGAACCTCGCCCATGAGCAGCATCAGCCTGTCTCCTGCACAGTGCCTGGCCTCGCATTTGAATCCGTCGTGATGGGCACATCTGGCCGTCAAGGCGGCTACGCCTTCCATCTCTCCTCTGGCGATGTGCATCTTTATTTCTCAACCCGCAAGAATTTCATGGAAACGCCGAATATCTGGGTTGATATCGGCTCCTCGTCCTGCTGGGTTCCCGGCTATCAATATATTATTGACATGCTGGAAGAATTTATTGCTCATCACGGCGGCAAAATCCACAAGACGGGCATTTCCGAAGTGCATCTCTGCGCTGACTGCGTCGGCATGGACATTTCTCAGTTGGAAGGGGCGATGCATTCGTATGGCAACTGGATTACCCGTTCCAACAAATTTCATCCCTTTTACGAGAGGGAACTTTTCACCGGTATTGAAACGAAGCAGACGCAAGGCCGCCTCGGCCTGAGCGACGACCGCTGCGACTATTTCGGCGAAAAAGTGGAAAGCGGGCTGCAGCTTGCCAAAGGTGACATTATGCTGCGTGTGTATGACAAAGTGCTTGAAATCAATCGTGATGGCGCTAAGCAGTCGCTGTTCGCCTCAGTCTGGGGCAAGGAAGAATACAACGATCAGCCGGTGACCCGCGTCGAATTTCAGCTCCGCCGTCCAGTGCTCCGTCAGCTCGGCGTGGACACCTACACCGACCTGCTGGAAAAGGTTTCAGGTCTCTGGGAATACTGCACTTGCAATTGGGCCGTGCTCTGCGCTGAACGGCCTGACAAGCAGAACCGCAATCAAAGCCGCGCCGTCCGCCATGAGTTCTGGCTGGCAATCCAGAAGGCGGATTGGGGCAGCTATCAGCCGGTTGTCCGCAAGAAAATCCGCGCCTTGAAGGACAGGCATCAGTCCGTTGACCAGTTCATCGGCATCGGCCTGAACATCGCCACGATAGACCGCGCCTGCGATGATGTCGAGGATGTCATCAGCTCGCTGCAGCAGGTTGTCGAATCAGCCTGCCGGGCGAAATATGAGGAAATCGGCAAGTCCGGCTTCCCGGTTTTGCTGGAAAAGCTGAAGCGCAAGAAGAGCGAAATCTGGCCCTACGGCATGAATGCCGAGGTGCATGGAGCGTGAGCATGACCATCCTTGAACAGCACCTTGGCCGCTGCCTTTCAGCCCGCGAAGTGTCCGAGTACCTGCGCTGCGACATTGCCACGGTGTACCGGCATTTCCGCCAGCTCGGCGGGGTCAAAGTCGGAGTTTGCTACAAATTCTTCGAGAAGAGGCTCGCCAATGCCCTACTGGAATGCGAGGCGCAGGAAGTGGACAGCGCAAGTGATCGTCAGCGGCGAGAGACACAGCAGCCAGCACGGCAGCAAATCCGCCGCGCTGCGCTGGGAAGCCGACATGAAAAGGGAGCTGGAAGAAGGCAGCCCGGAGACGCTCCCTGCGATCCGCACGGTCTCCTTGCTTGAGTGGGCCACCATGTACCTCGACCACGCGCAGGCCAAATTCATCGGCAAGACCTACAGCGAGAAGCGCATGGCCTTCCGCCTTCTGCTGCAATCGTTCAGCCCGGACGCTGAAGTCGCCGGTCTACACAAAGGCGAGATTCTCGCGCATTTCTCCCGGCAGGCGCAGAACCGCTCCGGCCACGCGGCCAACAAAGACCGGAAGAACCTCGTCGCCGCGTGGAACTGGGGCGTGGAGCACATTCCCGGCTTCCCGGAGCAGAACCCGTTCCTCACCGACCGCTTCGCCGAGGACAGGATTCCGCGCCCAGTGCCCACTGAGCAGGAGTTCTGGGCCGTCCACGATGCCGCCGGATCAGCGCAGGACAGGCTGATGCTGCTCTGCTACCTGCATCTGGCGGCCCGCCGCAGCGAGATTTTCCACCTCCGCCGCGAGGACGTTGATCTCGACCGCAGGCAGGTCAGGCTGTTCACCCGCAAACGCAAGGACGGCTCCATGCAGTTCGACTGGCTGCCCATGTCCGACCGGCTTCACGCGGCCATGACCGAGCATCTCGCCATCACATCCGGCCCGTGGGTCTTCCCTGATCCGCAGACCGGAGAGCCGTACATTGCCCGCCAGCACTGGCTGGGCCGCCTCTGCCGCCGCGCAGGGGCGAAAGAATTCGGCCTGCACGGCATCCGCCACCTTTCGGCATCCATCCTGATCAGGGCCAAGGTCTCCCTGCTCGACGTGCAGACCATCCTCCGCCATACCAACCTGACCACGACGCAGCGGTACGTCCACCGGCTTGAGAGTGTCAGGAAAGCCATTGAGGTGTTTGAATGATTTTTTTAGACCAGTTGTTAGAATTATTCCGTTTTCTTGGCCCGATCTGGAGCTTTGTTCTTTTGATTTGGTCTTTTTTGGGCATTCTTGTTCTCAGCGGAATGCCGTTAAAACAACGGAAGTCAAAATCCCAGCTTGAGAACCCAGCGGTACGTCCACTGGCTGGAAACCATGAAAAACGCTGTGGAGGTGTTTGAATGAAAGAAGAAGACCTTTTTGGACTTGGCATTTTTATCGCTTTTGGGACTTTTTTTATTTCCTTGTTCCCTAAGCTGTCTTTGTTGGCGTATTTATCTTTTGCTTTTTACGCTTTTCGTCAACACGACCACGACCCATCGGTACGTCCACCGGCTGGAGAGTGTCAGGAAAGCCATTGAGGTGTTTGAATGAAGCTGATT
>NZ_JBLWEN010000016.1:0-56056 GCF_048287415.1 Candidatus Electronema sp. JM | reverse complement strand
TTTCAAGTTCCATGTCTTCCTCTGTGTGCGGTTATATTCGTGCTGGACAGCAGAAATATAACACATGCGGGGAAGCATGGATTTTTCAAGATTTATAGGTCACAACTTGGGTTATATATAGATATCGGGGAAGAAAATAACGGTCAACGGATTTGAGCCACCACAAGCTATTTTTTTGCAATGCGTGTTCAAAGTATTCTGCTCCGTGATCTATAGTCAGATCAGTCTTCAGCAAATCCTCGGCAGCAGCTCTCCCGGCAGCATGTCCACCAGACGGGTGCCGCCTATAGCTGTGCGCAGGAGCACTTGGGCTTTCCCGACTCCAGTCACCCTGCCGATGATGACCGCATCTTCGCCGTATTTGGTTTGTCGCATCGCCGCCACAATCGCATCAGCATCCTCCGCTTTGACAAACGCGACCAGCTTGCCCTCGTTGGCGACAAAGAGCGGATCAAAGCCGAGCAGCTCACAGGCCGCCTTGACCGCTGGTTTGAAGGGCAGCATATCCTCCTCTAGCTCAATTGTTGCCTGTGACTGCTCAGCAATCTCCACCAGTGAGGTGGCGAGGCCGCCGCGTGTGGGGTCGCGCAGAACATGCACTTCGCCAGCGGCGAGCATGGCTGCAACCAAGTGATTGAGCGGGGCGACATCGCTCTCTAATTGGGTTTCAAAGCCGAGGTTCTCGCGGGCGGACAGCACCGCAATGCCGTGGTCGCCTATGCTGCCGGAAATAATCACCGCATCGCCTAGCTGGGCATTCGCGCCGGAAATATGCACCCCTTCTGCAAGCACGCCCAGCCCGGAAGTGTTGATAAAAAGCTGATCTGCGCTGCCGCGCTGCACCACCTTGGTGTCGCCCGCGACAATGCGCACGCCTGCTTCCTGCGCCGCCGCCTGCATGGAGGCAACCACCCGCCGCAACACATCAAAGGGCAAACCTTCTTCCAAGACAAAGCCGCAGGTGAGGGCGAGCGGCTGCGCGCCGACCATCGCCAGATCGTTGACTGTGCCGCAGACGGCCAGCCGTCCGATGTCGCCGCCGGGAAAGAAGAGCGGCGTGACCACGTGCGAATCTGTGGTCATGGCCAGCCGCTGGCTGCCTGCTTCCAGCACCGCTGCGTCATCCAGCGAGCTTGGCGCAGCCTCGCCCAAGCCGGGCAGGAAGAGCCGCTGGAGCAAGTCGCGGCTCAACACGCCGCCGGAACCATGCCCAAGAATGACCCGCTCCTCTGGCCGCAGCGGCGCAGGGCAGGCGGCTCCTTGCAAACGCAGCTCAGTCATGGCTGGCCTCCCGATATTTGTAATAGGCAGCGCACGCCCCTTCTGCTGAGACCATCGGTGCGCCGAGCGGAGTCTGCGGTGTGCATTGCTTGCGGAAGGCTGTGCACTGGCTGGTTTTCTTTTTACCCTGCAAGATGTCACCCGCAATGCAGAGCGGCGATTCCGGCGCGGTCATCGTGCTCACATCAAACTTCAGCTCCGCGTCAAAGTCGGCGAACTCTGGCCGCAAGCCCCAGCCGCTCTGCGGGATCATGCCAATGCCGCGCCACTTGCGGTCAACCGGCTGAAACACCGCCGCAATGCTGCGCTGGGCGGCCTCATTGCCGGACAGCGTGACCATGCGCTGATACTGATTCTCCACCTCACATCGGCCTTGTTCTAATTGCCGCACAGCCGCGCAAAGGCCGTTGAGTAAATCAACCGGCTCAAAACCAGTGACGACTATCGGCACCTGATATTTTGCGGCCAAAGGCAGGTATTCATGATAACCCATTACGGCGCAGACATGCCCGGCAGCGAGAAAGGCCTGTGTGCGATTGCCTGCGCTGGAGAGTATCGCTTCCATCGCGGGCGGCACCCGCACCTGCGCGGCAATGATGGAGAAATTGCGCAACCCTTTCTGCCGGGCGTGAAGCACCGCCATCGCATTGGCCGGAGCTGTGGTTTCAAAGCCGATGGCGAAGAAAACCACCTCCTTGTCCGGGTTGGCTTCAGCAAGCTGCACCGCCTCCAAAGGCGACCAGATCACCCGCACATCGCCGCCGCCCGCCCGCACTGCGAACAAATCTTTAGTCGAGCCGGGCACCCGCAGCATGTCGCCATAAGAAGTGAAAATCACCTCTGGCCGCAAGGCGATGGCGATAGCCTTGTCAATCTGCTCCAGCGGCGTGACGCAGACCGGGCAGCCCGGCCCATGCACCAGCTCAATCTGCGGCGGCAGCAGGGCATCCAGCCCATGCCGCAGGAAGGCGTGGGTTTGGCCGCCGCAAATCTCCATGATCACCCAAGGCTTGGTGATGAGCGAGCTGATCTCCCGGAGCAAGGCCTGCGTCTTGGCCGGGCTGCGGTATTCCTCAAGATAGTTCATGGCCCGCATCCGCAACGTCTTTGAGCAGCTTCAGCGTCTCCTGCGCCTCGCGCTCGTCCATCAGGCTGATGGCGAAGCCGACATGCACCAAAGCGTAATCGCCGACCTTGGCTTCCGGCGTGTAAGCAAGGCAGATTTCTCTGGCAAGGCCGCCAAAGTCAATCTTGGCCATGCGAAGGCTGTCTTTCTCGTAAATCTCGGTCAGTTTGCCGGGAACGGCGAGGCACATGGTTCACCTTTTTGCTGAGGCAAGAGGTTAAGCGGCAATGCTTGTTGCGGTTATGGGCTTCAGACGGAAGATGGCCCGCGCTTCAGGGCTGTGCAGGGCCTGCCATAAGTCCCAGTCCTGCTGCAAGCCCAGCCAGAAATCAGCAGACATGCCCAGCACCGTGTCTTCCGCCGTCTATCGTGCTCTGCGTGCCGTCGAGCAGGTTCTTCTGGATGACGCGCACCAGATTTGCCAGCATGGTTTTGTTGTCTTCCAGGCTGTAGTTCGAATTTTCCGCCGCCATCGCAGCGGCTATGACTACCGAAGAACAGGGTTCCATTCAATGCTGTCAGCAGGATTTGTTACTTTGTCAAGCTCAATAAGTCGCTCCCGAACCCTGCGAAGAATACGTAACGTGTCATACACTCTTCCTAAGAGCATACCTATAATCATAAGAATAAACATGAATATCAACCCAGCGATGGTTTGGAAACAGTTACTTGTGAGGCAATTAAGTAATCCAATAAGAAAACCAAGAGTCACGAGTATAGTCTTTGAGATAGCTGAATAAAGAAATTCGAACTTGTCCAACTTAGTTACTGTAATGGAAACAAGATTATTTTTTGGTATTAAGTATGGTGATAACCTCTTCAGCTCGTTCTTGCTTGCTACTCCATCCAGATAAATCTCCATCAGCAACTTCGCTTTCTCTGGATAGGCATCTATGCCCGATGCTATCCGAAATGTTTCGTTTTCTCTCAATGCTTTGATATGCTGATACATGACTGAATTCGCATCTGTATGTTCGAGGAGCGATTTCAGCTTATTCATATAACGGGTTACGGAAATTTCCTCATGAAAATCAATAACACCTTTTGCGGTTTGAACAGCAGCACTGATAAGTGTAAAAGTTACACCAAGAGTGAAAGCAATCCAGTTTTCTCTTATGATTTGCAGGAAGTCAAGCCCCATATTAAATCCTTTTTTCTTATTTACCGAAATTGCCATTCCACGATAAGCACCAGCACTGCCCATGTCAACAAGGCTTCCGGGATCAAAGCGCATAGCTTACTTATCTTGGCACAGGCAAGCAGAACCAAGCGCGGCGGCGGGCTTCCCGGCCAACGGCAAGAAGGTTACTCGATGCGATTGAAATTCTACGGGCGATGGGCTTCTCATCCTTTTTGCAGCGGAATGAGAAGCCTTTTGTGCAGCAGATTGGAAACCCCGTCAGTTCTTCCCGGATTTCTCGATGTAAATCTCTTCATCACAGCCCGGTGCGAATTTTCCGAATGTCTCCGCTCCGGCAACCATCTTGCCGATGTTGTCATCAGCAACGACATCTTTCGGCAGATTAATCCTGATCTCATCCAAATACTGCCGTTTAGCGCAGTGAATCTGCATCCTGTCGGCAACATCTTTGCCCAACTTTTCCTCAATCGCCTTCTGATAGGCTGCGGTGCTGATCTTCTGGCCGATATGCTCTTTCAGGTATCCGCCAATAACGGAGCTATCCATCCGCTGCAAGATATCCTTGGCAAAGAGGAAGTACGCATCAGCACTTTTCTCTTGGCAGGTGCCGTGCTTGCTCCACTCGTGTTCAGCAAAACGCTGCTCGTAGTAGAAGTTCGGCATCCACGGAGCCATCTCCTTCTTGGTTTCATCTTTCAACACCAATGGTGTGCTGGCGCAGTCTCCGTACTTGGTGCCGCAGCTTTTTTTATTCGGCCAGAGACCATGCAGGGTGAGGTGTGATACGTCGATTTTATCCTTCATCATGGCATCACACTCAGGCTTGACACCATTATAATCGTCATGCTCGCAGAATCCTGGTTGCCATGTCGTGGCCAGCACATAGCTATCGAACTCATTTGCTGTTGAGCAGCTTGTTTTTTGATGTTCCTTCTCTGGACTGCTTGCAACCTTCACGTCTGCCGTGCCGCATTGCTTGGAAATCCAGCGGAGATCATTCTTAATGGAGATGTGCACCCAGTCCCAGTCGCCCGGCTTGTTCACTTCAGTCACATCGTAAGATTCACCCTGATGCACTTTAATGGGCTGGGTCTTCTTTTTGAAGGAAAGATACGCATCACAGTCCTTCTCGACCTTGAAGGTGCCGGTTGCTTTTTCTGTCGCCAACGCGCTGCCGCAGCAGCAGGAAAGGGCAGCAACTGCCAGAACAAACTTCTTCATGCTTTTTCTCTATAAAAGGGATGATTGAGTAACGTAGATACTACGGCCAGCATACGCACCGGAACTGCCTCTGTCAACAAAGAAAACCTTGAGACAAAGCAGCCTGCGCTACTGCCGCCTGCCCCAAGGCCAAGCCGCCGTCATTGGCCGGAACCTGCCTGTGAACATATACGATAAAGCCTGCTTCGGCAAGGCCAGCGCAGGCCAAGCACCGCAAAAGCTGGTTCTGCCACACTCCGCCAGACAATGCCACCTCGTGCAGACCAGCAGCGCGGCGGGCATGCTCGCACAGCGCAAGAGCAAGCTGGGCAATGGCGCGATGGAAACGCGCTCCAATCAGGCCCGCAGGCGTTCCGGCCCGCACATCGTCAATGACAGCCTGAAGCAAGGGCTTTAACGAAATGCCAAGAGTGCCGCGCAGCTCCTTCCAATTGACGGCATACGCGGCTGCCGAAGCCATGAACGGCTGCGAGATGGTCTCCAATTCAATCGCGGCCTGCCCTTCATAAGAAATCTCATTGCAGATGTCAAGCAGGCTGGCGACTGCATCAAAGAGCCTTCCCATTGAAGAGGTGCGCGGCGTGTTGATTTGTTTATCCACCTGCTGCCGGATTATGGCCTCCTCCTGCCTGCTGATGCGCCGCAAGAAAGGCAGTCCTTCTATGTCAAGGCCAAGAGCGTGCGCATAACCAACAGCAATGCGCCAAGGCTTGCGTATGGCTGTGTCACCTCCTGGCAAGGGCAGATATTCTAAATGGGCGAAGCGTTCAAAGCCAGCATAGGACGCTAACAGCACCTCGCCGCCCCAGATTGTTCCGTCCGAACCATAGCCAGTGCCGTCAAAGGCAAGGCCGATCAATTGCCGTTCGCTCAGGCCGTTGTCTGCCATGCAGGCAGCAATATGCGCGTGGTGATGCTGCACAGCGACACACGGAATGCCGAGCCTCTGCGCGTAGCGCGTGCTGAAATACTGGGGATGCAGGTCGTGCGCGACGCATTCCGGCTGAATATGAAAGAGGCTTGAGAACTGCGCAATGCTCTGCTCAAAGGCGGCGCAGGTTTCGGCATTCGTCAAGCCGCCGATGTGCTGACTGAGGAAGGCCTGATCGCCTTGGGCAAGACAGAAAGTGTTTTTCAATTCGCCGCCCACAGCCAGCAGCGGCCTGCTCGCAGCAAAGGGCAGGCGCAGCGGCGCGGGCGCATGGCCACGGCTGCGGCGGAGCAGCGCAGTGCCCTGCGCCACCGAATCATCGCAGCGGGCGAGAATGGGCCGGTCATGGAGGAGGAAGGCATCCGCCAGCGGCGCAAGCCGGGACAACGCCTCGTCGTTGTCCGCCGCCAACGGCTCGCCGCTGCGGTTGGCGCTGGTCATCACTAAGATGGAGGGCGCAGGCTCCTGACTGAGGCAAGGCTCATTCTGCGCGAGCAGCAGCAGGTGCAGCGGCGTGTAAGGCAGGAGGAAACCAAGGTGGTTCAGACGCGGGGCAATGCCGGGAAAGGATTCCGGCTGCCTGCGCTCCAGCAGCACGATGGGCCGCGCCGGACTGCGCAGCAGCTCCGCTTCAGCTTCGCTGCATTGACAGGCCGCCCGAATTGCCGCCAAGTCCGCCGCCATCAGGGCGAAGGGCTTGTCTGGCCGATGCTTGCGGCGGCGCAGCTTGGCAACTGCAGCGGCGTTGCCCGCATCGCAGGCGAGATGAAAGCCGCCTATGCCTTTGATTGCCACAATACGCCCCTCGCGCAGAAGCCGCCGCGCCCGGAGAATGGCTGTCAAGCCGCTCAGTTCTGCTGCATCTTCTTTCAAAGCGAAGCGCGGGCCGCAGGCCGGACAGGCCGAGGCTTGAGCGTGAAAGCGGCGGTCAAGCGGATTCTCGTATTCAGCGGCGCAGGCCGGGCAGAAGGGAAATGCGGCCATCACCGTGCGCTCGCGGTCGCAGGGCAGCCTGCTGATTATGGTGAAGCGCGGCCCGCAGGCGGTGCAGCTGATGAAGGGATAAAGATAACGGCGGTCAGACGGGTCGAACAGCTCGCGCTCGCAGGCCGGGCAGAGAGCCGCATCCGGCGGCAGAGCTTGGCGGGATTCGGGCTGCTCTGCGGAAGGCAGGATGGCAAAGCCTGCGCAATCAACAGGAGCTGCGTCCTCGTGCGCATCTACGGCATCTAACCGCGCTAAGGGAGGGGCTTCGCTGCGCAGACGGAGCTGGAACTGCTCGACAGCCGCTGCTGGGCCCTGCACCGCAATCTCTACGCCGCCCGATGTGTTGCGCACCCAGCCGCGCAGGCCCAGCTCTGCGGCCAATCCATAGACAAAGGGCCGGAAGCCGACTCCCTGCACCACGCCGCGCACGGAGAGGCGCAGCGCGGCTGTCATTGCCTGCGGCTGTTCCGCACCCGCTCCACCAACCAATCCGCCCATGCAGCCATGCCTTCGCCGGTTTTGCACGAAACCGGGAAGACAGTCAGGCCGGGATTGAGGATTTCCACGCCTTGGCGGAAATAATCCATATTGAACGGCACATAGGGCAGCAGGTCGGTTTTGTTGATGATCAGAGCCTGCATCCCCATGTACATGCCGGGATATTTGTACGGCTTGTCGTCGCCCTCCGGGATGGAGGCGATCAGCACATTCAGGTGCGTGCCGAGCTGAAAATTGACCGGGCAGACCAAATTGCCCACGTTCTCCACCAGCACCAAATCCAAGTCGTGCAGCGGCAGCGACGGCAGGGCCTTGGCCAGCATCACCGCGTCCAAATGGCATTCGCCGCCGGTGTTGATCTGCACCGCAGGCAGCCCGGCGGCCCGCGCCTTGTCGGTGTCAATTGAGGAAGCCAAGTCGCCCTCAATCACGCCGAAGCGCAGACGGCCTTGCAAAGCCTCCAAGGTTTTGAGGATGAAGCTGGTCTTGCCCGCGCCGGGCGAGGCCATGATGTTGATGCCGAACACACCCGCATGATCAAGCAGATGGCGGTTGCTGGCGGCGATCATGTCATTGGCGGAGAGAATGTTCTCCACGACCTGCACCCGCGTCGGGGCTGCGCTGCTGCACATGGCGGTTCTCCAAGCAGAGGTTAGGCAACGTCAATGCTGTCCATATAAAATTCGCGGCCCTTGCTGACCCGCACCGCGCTGCTGGCGCAGGCCGGGCAGGCGAAGCTCTCGCTGCCCGGACGGAAGACATGGCCGCAGGCGGCGCAGCGCATCTCGCCGGGAATGCGCTCGAAGCGCAGCTGCGCGCCTTCGGCCAAGGTGCCTTTGGCGATGATGTCCCAATAGAACTGCACCGAATCATCGACAATGGAGGAGAACTGGCCGATGACTAAATTCACCTGCCGCACCATTCTGCCTCCGGCGTGCTTCAGGGCGATGTCCAAGATACTCTGGGTGACGGCCAGCTCGTGCATGATTCAGGCTGATTGCAGCAGATCGAGCGCCTTCTGCGCCGCCAGCGGCACTGCCGCCGCAATCGCCGGGCTGAGGCTTTCCTGGAAATCATAAACATGCTGCGCCTCCACCGCAACCACATGCACCTGCGCGTCCTCCGGCAGCGGCTCGCCCATGCTCCGGCCCAGCTTGAGGGCCTGCTTGAGGGAGACATCATGCGCCGATGCACTGTGGCCGCAGGTGAGGTCGTCCATCTCCGCCAAGGTGAAGCAGACCACCGCGCCCTGCTCGTGCTGGCCGGTGTTGAGCGCGTCAATGAGGATGACGCGGTCATAGCCGATCAGCCGCTCCATCAGGCTCAGTCCGGCAAGCGAATAGCATTCAATCGTCACCGGCTCGCGGCGGGATGTCTGCGGGCTGTGCAGCGGCGCGTCGCCGACAGGAATGCCGCTGCGCCGACTGACTTCTTCGGCAACACGCCAGCCTACGCCGTCATCACCAAGAATGGGGTTGCCAAGGCCGACAATGAGGGTGTGACGGGGGTTGCTGGCAGTGCTCATCGTGGCATTTGATTGATTGAGGCCTGATTCAAGGTGAAGGGGTTTATTTCTCCAGCACCGTGTTCTTCCCAGATTGCGCCTCATCCTTATCCGGGAAATCGGTGATGTAATGCAGGCCCCGCGACTCATGCCGCGCTGCCGCGCTGCGGATGATCAGCTCGGCAATCAGAACAATATTGCGCAGCTCCACCAAATCCGGCGAGAGCAGGTAGTCGTGGAAATGCTCCGTGGTCTCGGCAAGAATCGGCGCGAGCTGCCGGGCCGCGAGCTGAAGCCGCTTCTGCGTCCGCACGATGCCGACATAATCCCACATGAGCTGGCGCACCTGATCCCAGTTGTGGCTGATCAGCACGTTTTCCTCAATGGAGCGGGCGAAGCCGGTGCGCCAAGCCTGCACCTGCGGCAGGTTCTGCGCTTGCAGCTCCGGCCAATTGCTCCGCAGCCAGAGCGCGGCCCGGTGTGCGAAAACCACCGCCTCCAGCAGCGAGTTGCTCGCCAGCCGGTTTGCGCCGTGTAGGCCGGTGCAGGCGGTCTCGCCTAAGGCCAGCAGATTGCCGACCGTGCTCCGTCCCCATTCGTCCACCCGAACCCCGCCGCACATGTAGTGCGCCGCAGGCACCACCGGAATTGGCTGGCTGCTGATGTCCACGCCGTATTTCAGGCAGGTGCTGTAAATATTGGGAAAACGCTGCTGGAGGAAGTCGCGGCCCTTGTGGGTGATGTCGAGATAAACGCAATCCGCGCCGCTCTTCTTCATCTCCGCGTCAATGCCCCGCGCCACCGCGTCCCGCGTGGCTAAATCGCCTCGGCGGTCATAGTGCTGCATGAAGGCGTGGCCTTCTTGGTTGCGCAGGATGCCGCCTTCGCCGCGCACCGCCTCGGAGATGAGGAAATTCTTCGCCTCGCGGTTGAAAAAACAGGTCGGATGAAACTGGATGAACTCCAGATTTGCCACCTGCGCACCGGCCCGCCAAGCCATCACCACGCCGTCGCCGGTGGCGATGTCCGGGTTGGTGGTGTAGCGGTAGACCTTGCCGCAGCCGCCGCTGCACAGCACGGTGACATGCGCCCGCCACGTTTCGACCTCGCCGGTGCTGCGGCGGAGAACGTAGGCCCCAAGGCAGCGGTCATTGCCCTCTTTCCGGCCCGTGATCTTGGATTCAATCAGCAGATCAATGGCCATGTGATCTTCCAGCACCTCAATCTGCGGATTGGCATAAACCTGTGCGAGCAGCGCGGTTTCAATCTCCCGGCCTGTGAGGTCTTTGGCGTGCGCCACCCGCCGCGCTGAATGACCGCCTTCCATGCCAAGATCAAATTCCTCGCCGCGTTGGCCGCGCTGAAAATGCACGCCGAGCGCGGCCAGCTCACGCACCCGCTCCGGGCCTTCAGTCACGACAAGGCGGACTATGTCCTCCTGGCAAAGGCCGTCGCCGGAAACAAGGGTGTCGTGAATGTGATCATCAAGCCGGTCTTCAGTAGAAAGCACTGCCGCCACGCCGCCTTGCGCGAGGTTGGTGGCGGTGTCCGCCTTCTTCTTTTTGGTGATTAACGTGACGCGGGCGAAGGACGCAGCCTTGAGGGCGAAGGACAGACCGGCCACGCCGCTGCCGATGATGAGAATGTCAGTGGTGTGCATGAGATTGTTCAGCTGTTTTCAGGTTGCGGCGGCGGCTCGCTGCGCAGCGTCGTCACCAGCACTTTGTCCACCCGGCGGCCATCCATGTCCATGACCTCGAAGCGCAAACCGGCGCAGTCAAAATGTTGCCCGGCGGTAGGGATGCTTCTGATCTGCGCCATCACCAAACCGCCGACGGTTTGATAGTGGCCGTGCTCCTCGTCAGGCAGTTTGTCCAGCTCAAACAGCTCCTTGAGTTCGTCAATGGACAGCAGGCCGTCCACCAGCCAAGAGCCGTCATCGCGCTGCACGGCCTGCGGCTCGGCGACCCCGCCAGTTGGCACATAGCCGGTGATGTCTTCCAAAATATCGTTGTGGGTGATCATGCCGTGGATGCCGCCGTACTCATCAGCGATGAGGGCGAGGTGCGTCCGTTGCTGCTTGAATAATTCCAGTACCTTGAGGGCGGTCATGCTTTCTGGCACGAACAGGGGCGGATGCAGCAAGGCCCGCAAATCCACGGTCTGGCCGGACAGCACCTGGTTGAGCAGGTCTTTGGCCCGGACTATGCCCAGCACATTGTCCAAACTTTCTTTGACCACCGGAAAGCGCGAATGCTGGCAGCCCGCCACCTTGCGGCGAATGTCCTCCGGTGAGTCTTCAATATCAAAGCAGACGATCTGGGTGCGCGGGGTCATGAAAGCGCTGATCCGCCGCTCGTCAAGCTGGAGGACATTTTCTATCATATCCTGCTCGCTTTCCTCAAACACCCCGCTTTCCGTGCCCTGCTCAATCAGCACCTTGATTTCTTCTGGCGAGATGGACGGCTCGACCGAGGGCTTGACTCCAAGCAGGCGGATGACGATTTCTGTGGAAAAACTGAGTATCCGCACGGCTGGCCCGGCAGCAACAGACAAAGCCCGCATCGGCCCGGCCACGATGATGGCGATGCCTTCGGCATGGTTGAGGGCGAGCCGCTTCGGCACCAGCTCGCCGATAATCAAAGAAAAATAGGTGATGCAGATCACCACGAGGACGACTGCGGCAGTCTCGGCATAGGGTGCAAGAAAGGGAATCCAGCTCAAATAGACGGCCACAGTCTCAGCCAGCGTGGCCCCGCCGAACGCGCCAGCAAAGATGCCCACCAGGGTGATGCCGATTTGAACGGTGGCGAGAAACTGATTCGGTTCATTCGCCAAGTCCAAGGCGGCGCGGGCCTTGATGTTGCCTGCCTCGGCAAGCTGCTGGAGCTTGGCTTTCCGGGCCGAGACCACGGCGATCTCCGCCATCGCAAAAATGCCGTTGGCGAGCAAAAGCAGAAAGATGATCAGGACTTCCCACGCGGAACTGCTCAAAATAATTTCCTTATCTCGCAATCTGAGGACGGAGGCGGCGGACGGGGACTGCCCGCGCCGCAGGAACAGCGTAATGTTGCTTGAAAATATAGCAAGTTCTTGCGCCAGTGACCAGAACAAACTTGTCTGATTCTTATTGACAGCCATTCTCTGACCTGCTTACATTACCGCCTGACTGAACAATCTCGGCATTCACAAATTATCAGGCCCGGAGCGGCGGCGATGCGGAAAAAAATAACCTTGCGGAAAACTCCCTTCGTGCTGCTCGTGTTCTTCCTCTTCCTCTGGCTGGCCGGAGTGACGCTGAACGAACCGGCGCGGGTGCTGGAGCAGGCCAAATCCATCTGCCTGAGCTGCATCGGCATAGGATAAACGATTATGGAACGCGCGCGGAAGTGGGTGCAGGGTGTCTGGTTCTTCTTGGTCAACGGCTACTTGGCCTTCCCGTGGACCCGCACCATTTACAAGGGGCCGATGAAGGTGGTCTGCTCGCCGGGGTTGAACTGCTACTCCTGCCCTTCTTCGACCGCCTTCTGCCCAATGGGCAGCCTACAGCAGCTTTTGGCCAATGTCCGCAGCTCCATCCAATTCGGCCAATATTATGTCGGCTCGTTCGTTCTCGGCTCCATCGGCATGTTCGGCGCAGTGTTTGGCCGCTTCATCTGCGGCTGGGCCTGTCCCTTTGGCTTTTTTCAAGAACTGCTGCATAAGCTGCCTTCACGCAAGTTCTCCATTCCCGCGCCGCTGAACTGGCTGAAATACGCCGTACTTGTCCTGCTGGTCATCGTTTTTCCGCTGATTTTCGTCAACAGCAGCGGCATGGGCCAGCCGTGGTTCTGCAAGTACGTCTGCCCGGCAGGCACCTTTCAGGCGGGCATCCCGATGCTGATTCTTGATCCGAACCTGCGCGGCGCGGTGGGCTGGCTTTTTGTCAACAAATTAGCCATAGCCCTCAGCTTCACCGTTTGGTCGGTTTTCGCCTCACGGCCTTTCTGCCGCACGGCCTGCCCGTTGGGAGCGTTTTACGGCCTTTTCAGCCGCTTTCAGCTCATCCGGCTTCAGCTCAACGAGGACAACTGCACCGGCTGCGGGGTCTGCCACCGCGTCTGTCCGGTGGATATCAAATTCAATGAAAACCCAAATAGCTGCGAGTGCGTCAACTGCATGAAGTGCATGACCGAAGCCTGCGCCTTTGACGCGATTTCGGTGGAAGTGGCCGGTTTCCCGGTTTTCGGGCCGGATTTGGCCAAAACCAGACCAAGCCTTTTTGACGGCACCTTGCGGAAACTGCGCAAGAAAGACAAATCCGCCTGAACCTCAACCAATGGAGTGTCCATGAAGAACGCATCATCCCGTCTCATTCTGCTGCTGACCTTGGCACTGCTGATGCTGCACACGGCGGCATGGGCAGAAATGGTATCTGTCAGTCGTGAAAACGCGAAAATGCTGGCCGGGCCGGGCGGAAAAGAAAAAGTGCTGTGGAAACTTGGCAAAGGCTTTCCTTTGAAAGTGCTGCAACGTTCCGGCAGCTGGCTGAAAGTCTGCGACTTTGAAAATTCCAGCGGCTGGATTCATAAAACTGCGGCCAGCAAGGAAGGGCACATGGTGGTCAAAACGCGGAAGAAGGTCAATCTGCGCAGCGAGCCGAGCCAAAAGGGCAAACTTGTGGCTAAAGCCGGGTATGGCGTGGTCTTCCAAACTTTGGAGAAAAAGAAGGACTGGGTCAAAGTCCGGCAGGGCGGCGTGACTGGCTGGGTGAACGAAGACCTGCTCTGGGGCTTCTGATGCGGCGGCTATACTGGACAGGCAAAACACAAAAACCCGCTCCTGCATCAGGAGCGGGTTTTCAGTTCGTGGCGGAGAGAGAGGGATTTGAACCCTCGGCAGGAATTTAAGTCCCTGCACTCGCTTAGCAGGCGAGCACCATCGGCCTCTCGGTCATCTCTCCGGGATGTGCATCGTGTGTATGGCGGAGGAAGTAGGATTCGAACCCACGGTGCTTTCGCACAACGGTTTTCAAGACCGCCGCCTTCAACCGCTCGGCCATTCCTCCTGCTTCCCGCAGCAGAGGATATACCATGTTCAATGTTTCTTGTCAACAATCTCTGTCTCTCATTCGCCATGAACGCTGAAGCGGGCGCAGCCCCGGCTGACCAGAAAATCGCCATGCAGGATCTTTCCTGCCTCTATGAAATCACAAGAAATCTTGCCGCAGCCACGGATTTGCAGGAGGCTTTGGACAAGGCCGTGGCCATTCTTGCGGCGATGAAAAAAATGGAGAACGGCACCGTGACCATCGTCAACCCGCTGACGCTGGAGCTGGAGATTGAGGTGGCCTGCGGCAGCACAGCGGCGGCGCGGAAAAAAGGCAAGTACAAGCTCGGCGAGGGGATCACAGGCCGGGCGGTGGCGAGCGGCGAGCCGGTCTTTGTCCCCTGCATCGGCGAGGAGCCGCTGTTCCTCAACCGCACCGGGATGCGCAGCGAGGAGCAGAAGCGGAAAAGCTCCTTCATCTGCGTGCCGATCAAGGCCACGGTGGAGAACGAGGCCGCCCTGAGCGAAGGACATGTCCGGGCGCAGAGCCGCTGCATCGGCGCGCTCTCGGTGGACCGCTGCTATGGCCCCGACTTCGGCCCGCAGGCGGAGCAGGATCTGCGCTTTCTGACCATAGTCAGCGCCTTGATAGCGCAGACGGTGCACCGCATCCAGAGCGTCAGCCGGGAAAAGGATGCCCTGCGCCGCGAGAACCAGCAGCTCCGGCGCGAGCTGTCGGCCAAGAACCGGATAGAAGAAATTATTGGCAATTCCTCGCGGATGCAGGAGGTTTTCGCGATGGTGCACCGGGTGGCGAACTCCAACGCCACGGTGTTGCTGCGCGGCGAGTCCGGCACGGGCAAGTCCATGATCGCCAAGGCTCTGCACCACAACTCAGGCCGGGCGAAGAAGCCTTTTGTTATCGTCAACTGCTCGGCTTTGCCGGAAACCTTGCTCGAAAGCGAGCTGTTTGGCCACGAAAAAGGGGCCTTCACCGGCGCGGTGGAGCGCAAAATGGGCCGTTTCGAGCAGGCTCAAGGCGGCACGCTTTTTCTCGATGAAATCGGTGAAATCAGCAACGCGGTGCAGGTCAAGCTGCTCAACGTGATTCAAGAGCGCACCTTCCAGCGGCTGGGCGGCGCGGAGCTGCTCAAGGCGGACATCCGTTTGGTCGCGGCCACCAACCGCGATTTGGAAGCGGCGGTGCGCGAGGGCCGCTTCCGCGAAGATCTCTACTACCGCCTCAACGTTTTTCCCATTTATCTGCCGCCCTTGCGCGAGCGGCGCACCGACATCCTCCTGCTGGCGGATTATTTTTTGGAACAGTACAGCCGCGAAAACAGCAGGAAAATCGAGCGCATTTCCACCTCGGCCATTGATCTGCTGATCAAATACCACTGGCCGGGCAATGTCCGCGAGCTGCAAAACTGCATGGAGCGGGCGGTTTTGATCTGCGATTCCAGCGCGATAACTTCAGTGCATCTGCCGCCAACTCTGCAAAGCGCGGAAAGCGTGGGCGGCAGCGGCAGTCCGCTTTCCTTCACGCAAGCAGTGGAAAACTTCGAGCGCGATCTGATCATTGAGGCCCTCAAGCAGTGCAACGGCAACCAGACCAAGGCCGCCGAGCGCTTGGAGACCAGCCTGCGGATCATCAACTACAAGATTCACAACTACGGGATTGAGCCGAAGCAGTATAAGGTGAAGTGAGGCGATGGAGCAAATGCTGTCGTTCTATTAGATAGCTCATTACACACGTTGAATTGTTTATTTTTATAGGAATAAAATCATACCTGATTTATCAACTATTTTTATCTATCCATTAGTTGTAGCTGTATTCGCTTTAGTAGTTGAATATTTTATTATTCATCCTATGAAAAAACACGATCATTCTGCGATACAGAATTTTGCAAAAATGATCGGTAAGATATTGCATTTAACCAGAAAAAAGAACATATCGAAGTTGTTAATAATTTGCATGATGATCAATCAGATAGCGCATTTTTATCTATTCAGAAAGAATCCGTAATGATAGGTGTTTGCGGAGAGAGCGGTGCTGGCAAAACGGTTTTCCTAACTTCGATATTCAACTGCACTGACAAGCTGTTTCCTGAAAGAATTGTATATTTCGACCGAAAATCCACTGGCGGGGCAGCATATTTTAAATATCAGGAAAATTCTATACGAGCTACTGGCAAGGTTACTCCGACTCTCACGACAGAAAAAAAAGCTGCCCAGCTCAACATCCAGCTTACTAGGTAGGAGAGCAAAGAAATTGGTTGCTCGTACTTGCCCCTATATTTGTTGGACTTTGCTGGCACGCATTTCAACTCCATATCCGATCAAATTCATGCCGGAAATGAAATTACAGATACAGAGACAAAGAGAATAAGAAAAGAAATTGATGATTATCTCCATCGCTGTGACGCTCTGATTATCCTCATAAATTCAAGGTGTTTTGGGAAAGAAGAAATATCGCCAGATAACGATCCTTTTTCTCCAAGTATTAAATATCTGATCAGTTTTTGCCGAGTAAACAAGATCGCAGTTGCACTCCTGTTTACCCAAAGAGATTTGAATGCACAGATCACTCAATAAGACACAGATAAATTTGAATTCATTATACAATTCAGAAATTGGTTCACAGATAATTTGAAGCAGTTTATTGCTGACTGCGAGAATTCAGCAGAAACTTTGCCATTCGGCATGGCACGTCTTATCACTTGTTATGAATTAGACAAAACTTCCGGTAAAGCGAAAAAATTGCATCGGGATGGAGGTATATGGACTGAAGACGCGACAGATGTGTTTAGAACCATGTTTCAAGCAGCGTGGCCAAGGATTTAAGAAAATCAAGCAAAATGAAAGTAGTATTTGTTTTACAACAAACGGATAGGGGAAATTTCTATCTGTGTTTTAAGTAAATTTCAGCTTTACCAAAAGATATGCAGCCAGACACCTCACTTTCCCTCACCTTAAAAATCTGGCGGCAAGCCGGGCCAACTGTGCTGGGCCGCTTTGAAACGCATCATCTGAGCGGCCTCAGCCCGGATATGTCCTTCCCTGAATTGCTTGATGTGCTCAACGAGCGGCTGACGCAGGAGGGCCGCGAGCCGGTGGCCTTTGACAGCGACTGCCGCGAGGGCATCTGCGGGATGTGCGGGGCGGTTGTGGACGGCATCCCGCACGGGCCGGAGCGCGGCGGCACCCTCTGCCAGCTCCATCTGCGCCATTTCAAGGACGGCCAGACCATCACGCTTGAGCCGCTGCGGGCCAGAGCCTTTCCTGTTATCAAAGACTTGGTTGTTGACCGCTCCGCCTTTGACCGAATCATGCAGGCGGGTGGCTTTGTCTCGGTCAATGCCGGTTCCGCGCCGGAAGCCAACACCCTGCCGGTGCCGCAGCGTGTCGCCGAGCAGGCGATGGACGCAGCGGCCTGCATCGGCTGTGGAGCCTGCGTCGCGGCCTGCCCGAACGCGGCGGCCATGCTCTTTGTCTCAGCGAAAATTTCTCAGCTTGCCCTGCTGCCGCAAGGCCAAGCGGAGCGCAGCCGCCGCGCTCTGGCAATGGTCGTGGCTATGGACAACGAAGGCTTCGGTAGCTGCGGCAATCAGCGGGAGTGCGAGCGGGTCTGCCCGAAAGGGATTTCCATCCGCAGCATCGCCAAAATGAATCGGGAATATCTCGCCGCTGTGATGCGCGGAGAGGAATAGACATTTTGCGTAAGCAACAGGGGCGAAAAATTTTTAGCCCCTACATCGCGCACATGCTTGGCGCAGCCTGCTCAGAGCAGAGGCAGTTCTGCAAGAGGTCGGATGGATTGCAAAAATTACGCAGACCCGCAGACCCGCATCACTTCTTCAACCGTGGTCTTGCCGTCTTTCACTTTCTGCCAAGCATCTTCTTTCAGCGTGGTCATGCCTTCACGGATTGCGACGTGCCGCAGCTCGGCATCCGCCGCCTTGTCTGTCACCAATTTTTTCAAGCGGTCGCTCATCGGGAAAACTTCAAAAATGCCCATTCGGCCTGAATAGCCGGTTTTGCGGCATTCTTTGCAGCCTTTGCCGCGTTTCAGCTCAATCTGGCCTTGGCCGGAAACCGGAAATCCCATCCGTTGCAGTTCGGCAAGGTCTTCCTGATAGCTGATGATGCAGTGCGGGCAGATTTTCCGCACTAAGCGCTGGGCTAATGCGCCCAGCATGGTTGAGGCGATGAGGAACGGTTCCAAACCTAAATCTTGCAGACGGATAACGGTGGAAACTGCGTCGTTGGTGTGCAGCGTTGAAAAGACAAGATGGCCAGTGAGAGCGGCTTGCACAGCATGAGTGGCTGTTTCCAAATCCCTGATCTCGCCAATCATAATGATATCTGGGTCCTGCCGGAGGATGTTACGCAGGATAGTGGAAAAGGTGACATCAATCTGCGGCTGCACCGCAATTTGATTGAAGTCCTCATGCACCATTTCCACCGGATCTTCCACCGTGACGATATTAATTTCCGGTGTGGAGACCTTTTTCAGTGTGGAATAGAGGGTTGTTGATTTGCCGCTGCCGGTCGGGCCGGTGACAAAGACTATGCCGTGCTGCGCGGTCATGAAGGTGTTGTAAATCGCCCGGTCGCGCTTGGAAAACCCCATGTCTTCAATATCCTGAAAGATGACACTGGTGTCCAAAATACGCATGACCGTCTTTTCACCGAAAGCGACCGGAATAGTTGAAACACGCAGCTCAACTTCTTTACCGTCAGTTTGGCTGATTTTGATTCTGCCGTCCTGAGGCCGCCGCTTTTCAGCAATATCTAAGCGGGCAAGGGTTTTAATCCGCGAGGTGATGGCCGAATGCACGGCCTTGGGCAGCTTATAGATGGTGTGCAGGATGCCGTCAATCCGATAGCGCACCATGCAGGCCTCGCGCTTCGGCTCAATATGGATGTCGCTGGCCTTCTGCTCGATGGCATATTTGAAAAGATGATTGACCGCCGCCTTGATATGCTGGTCCGTGGAGCTGAGTTCTGTGCTCGACAGCTTGAGATGCTGTTCCAGATTGCCGATATCAACTGCCGGGCCGCTGCCGGAACTGCTGAATTGGTTTTCCGCCTCAGTGATGGACTGCTGAAAGCCAAAGAACTCCGCCAGAATTTTCTTAATATCCGAGCGAGTGCTTAACCAAGGATTGACCTTGATTTTATGAGCCTGTTCGAGTTCCTCCAGCGTGCTTTTGCTTTCTGGGTCGTAGGTGACCACCTGAAGCACGCCGTTGCGGGTTTCAAAAGGCAGGATAAGACGACTGATGGCAAAGTTGCGCGGGAATGTCTTTGTGACAATCTCAATATTCAGCTCCAGCGGGTCAAGCTTTTTGAAAGGAATATTGAAATGGTGCGCGACAGCCCGCATCACCCTTTCTTCGGTGAGGATCTTTTTTTTGCTGTCAGAGCTGGGGATTTCCAAATTCAGCGAGGCGACTATGTCCGCCATGTTCGGGAAGCCGCTATTCGGTTTACGCAACCCGTGCTGTTTGAGCAGCAGCTGGGTCTGCCGCTCCTTGCTGCGAAGCACAAGCTGTTTTTGCTGCTCGGTGAGCAGACGCTGCCGCAGGAGCAGGTCAAGCAGCTCTTCGCTGTCCAGCAGGCCCATGAATTATTCAGCGGCCCGCGCCGCCTCTTTGCTGGTCTGCTCGGCAGTCTCGCTGTCGTCTTGCAGCCAGCTCCAGTCGGGCAGCCATTTGGCCACGCCCCATTTAGGCGGCTGTCCTGCTTCCAATTTATCGAGCAGCTCCTTGGCCTTGGGAATAACCGCCGCGTCCGGGTGCGCCGCCAGCAGATATTTCAGGCGGTGCTTGGCCTGCTCATATTTTTTCGTGCGGACATAGAAAACCGCGACGAAATACTCATGGCTGGCGATGAACTCCTTCGCCTCCTGCGTCCGCGCCTTAGCCTCTTTCGTGTAGGGCGAATCAGGATGGGCCTTCAGCAGCCGGTTGAACGCCTGCACCGCGTCACGTGCGCCGCTGGGGTCACGGTCAATTCGGCTGGAACGGGAGAGGTCGCACATGCCGATTTGGAACATGACATACGGCACGGCCTCGTTGGTCGGATGCCGCTCGGCAAAGGTTTTGTAGAGGTCTTTGGCTTCAGCAAATTTTTCAGTGTAATACTGGCAGTCCGCCGCTTTCAGCTCGGCCAGAACCGCTTGCGGGCTGAAGGGGTGACGGTCAATAATATCCTGAAAGGATTTGAGCGCGTCGGAATAATTGCCGACTTTGTACGCCTCCATGCCCTTGGCCGCCAAGGTCTCCGCCGGTTCAATCTCATCCTCTTTGCCGGAGCCGAAGAAATTCCACGAGCTGAACATGTCTTTCATCATGCCGCAGCCGCTGAGGGACAGACTGGCGGCGGCCAGCAGCGTGCAGGCGACGAGGCGTTGCTGCTTAAAAAAAGGACGGCGGATGGGGTTCTGCATGGCGGCGTTCTGAGAGTCGTGGTGGTTGCTTCAACCCGGCAGGATGCCGAGATAATGTTCAGCGGAGAGTTCAGCGTTCGCGCCCTCGCCGGCTGCATTGATGATCTGGCGGAATTTTTTGCTGCGGATGTCTCCTGCGGCGTACACGCCGGGCAGGCCGGGACAGGCCATTTCGCTGTCGGTAATGAGAAAACCGTCCGCGTCGGTTTGAAGTTGCTCCAGCGGCAGTGCTTCATTATTTGCCTTCACGCCGATGAGCACAAAAATGCCGGTCACTGGCAGCACGGAAGCCGAGTCGTCGTTATGCTTGATCCGCACCGCCTCGACACCGTCCGCGCCAAGAATTTCACTCACCTGCGCATTCCAGATGAAATTGATTTTCTCGTTCGCCAAGGCTTTTTCTTGCAGCACCGCTGTGGCCCGCAAGCTGTCGCGGCGGTGAATGACTGTGACTTTTTTCGCAAAATGCGTCAGATGAATGGCTTCCTGAATGGCTGTGTTGCCGCCGCCGACCACCGCGATTTCCTGATTGCGGTAAAAGGGGCCGTCGCAGGTGGCGCAGTAGGACACGCCCTTGCCTTGCAGCTCGGCCTCGCCCGGCACGCCAATTTGGCGCGGCTTGGCCCCGGTACAGAGTATCACCGCCTGCGCGGTCAGGATTTCGCCAGAATCCAGCCGAATTTTTTTCAAATCGCCCCGCAAGTCAAGCGACTCAACAGCGGCAAATTTCTTTTCCAGCCCGAAACGTTCGGCATGGGCGGTCATCTTGTCCATCAGCTCAAAACCGGTCACGCCGTCGGCAAAGGCCGGGTAGTTGTCCACCCAGTCGGTCATCAGCACTTGGCCGCCGGTCGCGCCTTTCTCAATCAGCAGAGTTTTGATCCGCCCCCGCGCAGCGTACAGCCCGGCAGTCAGCCCGGCAGGGCCGCCGCCGACAATGATCAGCTGATAATCTGGCTTGTTCATAGAAAATTTTCGCAATGAAATTCAGCCCCGGAGCGCGTTGCGCCCCGGAGACCGCGCCGCTTACAGAGCCTTGTTGATCAGAGCAACGAGCTGGCCTTTGCCCACTGCGCCGGTGATGGTGTCCAGCTTCTGGCCGTTTTTGAACAAAATCAGGGTCGGGATGGCCCTGATGCCGAATTTGCCGGGAGTTTCCGGGTTGTCGTCCACATTCATCTTGGCGATGCGCACTTTGCCGTCAAATTCATCCGCGAGCTGGTCAATCACCGGGCCGATGGCCTTGCAGGGTCCGCACCACGGTGCCCAGAAATCAACCAAGCAGGGCAGATCGCTGCTGATGACCGTGCTTTCAAATGCGCTGTCTGTAACATTGATGACTTTGTCGCTTGCCATAATCAAATCTCCTTGATCGTGTTTGAAGTGAAAGAATAAACTGTGCCATTCAGTTATTTTTCTGCAAATAGCTGCTGATCTCTTCCTGCGCCGCTTTGATCTTTTCCGCCCGCTGCGCAGGTTCCGCATCAGGCAGCACAAGAATGAGCTTGCTCAGATCAGCACTGACCACCGCTGTCTTTGGAATAAGCTTGCCCGCTGCTTCGGAATCCAATGCCTCGCTGGCAATTTTCGGCAGACTGTCCAACTCGCTCTGCTCAACATACACCAGCACGCTGGAATCTTTCAGGCCGTTGAATATATCCAAGCTGGCGGCTGTGGCAATAGGGCAGGTGGTTTCTTTGTCCGTGCCGACAAATACCAAGGCTTTCTTGCCACTTTTGGCCTGCTCCTGCGCTGTTTTCCATTGGCTGGCAGGATAAACGTGACTCGGCAGCTCAAATTTCGCCCATGCGGACGAGCAGGAAAGGGCGGTCAGCAGCAGAGCGGCAAGGGTGTTTTTGGCATGTATTTTCATGGGGTTCCTTTTTTAGCTTTATTTTTTCTCTGTGCAGCTGAAGAATTGAAACGCACCAGCTCGTCCCAAGCGATTTCTCCGCTGTCTTTACAGAACGAATTCATGAATTCTTTAGTGAACCTATTGATCATCTGCGCATATGATCTAACAAACTCTTCGTTTCGCTCTTTTGCTTGATATCCGAGCGGTTCAACAATTGCTGTGTATAATTCACTGTCGCCGGAGATGAACTCCCAAAACCTCTGGCCGCAATATTTGAAATAATCTCCCTTGTCCGGCCTGCTGTCTCTGCCGTAACAGCAGCCGTTGACAGCGACAATCCGCAAGCCTGAATTGCTGGTCCGCAGTGTCTTCTGGGCGGTCTTGAAATCGAGCCGCATTTTTGCAATTTGAGAAGCGTTGCTCCAGTTTGGCCCGGACTTGATGGCGACAATATTTCTCACGCCATCCGCATCAAATTCGAGATCAATCCCGGTAATACCTGATTTCCATCCTCCATAAGCTCGTTCATTGATAAACAAGGCAAGACCTTCCAGCCAGTCGCCGAAGAGCGTTTCCTCATTGGAGGAAATATGCGCATCAACCAGACTTTTTACTATCTGTTCAGCAGTCAACACATGCTTGGCCCGGAACAGATATGGATTTTTTCTTTTCAGAACATGCGGCAGCTTCAGACCATCAAGGCTGTGAATCCGCTTCTGATGAAAAATTCCGATGTTCTGGCCGACGTATTCCGAGACCTCGTGCAGATTTATCTTGTTCATAATTCTTCTTTGGCTCAAACAAACACAGCGTGACCGGCCTCAGTTGCTTTCTTGCCGCCTCGCAGTATTCAGGCATGATGTCAATGCCTATGGAATTTCTCTGCATCCGGTTCGCAACGATCAATGTTGTTCCTGAACCCATGAACGGATCAAGAACAATATCGTTTTCTTTCGTAAAAAGTTTGATGAACCATTCCGGCAAAGATTCTGGAAACGCCGCGCTGTGCTTCTTGTTGCCGCATTCTGTTGCTAAATGCAGAACATTAGTTGGATATGCCTTGTCGCGGTCAAGCCAGTTGGAAATATTCTTGCCAAAGCCGCTGCCAACTTTTGAATTGTCTCTGATTTTATCAGTATCGGAAAGTTTCTTCAGGCGTGAGTTGGCCCAATCACCCATCGGCACCATCACTTCATCCTGATACATGTGGAACTTTCTGCTTTTGTTAAATTGCAGCAGTCGTTCCCATGCGTCACGAAAACGATTCGGCCATTTTCCCGGATAGCAATTTTTCTTATGCCAAATGAGTTCTTCTGTCCACAGCCAGCCTTGCTTGCGCATGGCAAGAATCAGCTCCATCACATAAGTGCTGCGCTCGCCATTGATTACTTTTTCTTTGATATTCAAAACAAACGTGCCAGTCGGCTTCAAAACGCGCAGGAGCTGTTCAGAAATAGGAAGAAACCATTCGACATATTCATCAGGATGAATGCCGCCATAGGTGTTTTTTCTTTGATCGGCATACGGCGGCGACGTGACAATCAAGTCAACTGAGTTGTCGGCAAGCAGTTTGAGCTGCTCTTTGCAGTCGCCAAGATATATGTCAGCAGTAATTTTTTGCATCCGTTGCCGTGCTTCGCTCCGTGTTCTGGTCTGTCTTTCCCTAAGGAAAGGGCACCCCGCCTCTTTTTGCTTTTGCAGAAAAACAGGCAAGATGCTATAGTCAGCGGGCGGCGGCGCACCGCTGCAAGCCCTTGATTCAGAACTGTCTTGCCCGTGCAGCTTACCATAGATGGGCCTGACAGTTCAAGACGCAAAGCCCGGAATCATTTGAACCAGCACCAACGACTGAAAATCGCTCATGAAAACCCAGAACTCCGCCGCCCTTTTCGCCAAAGCCTGCCAAGTCATCCCCGGCGGCGTGAACTCGCCCGTGCGGGCCTGCAAATCCGTGGGCTGCGACCCGCTTTTTGTCGCCAAGGCGCAGGGCTGCACGATCACGGACGCGGACGGCAATGAATTCATTGATTTTGTTGGTTCATGGGGGCCGATGATTCTGGGCCACGGCCATCCCGAAGTGGTCAAGGCTATTCATGAGGCCGTGCCCGGCGGCACCAGTTTCGGCGCGCCCACCGCGCTGGAGGTCGAACTGGCCGAATTGGTTTGCGATTCCGTGCCGTCCATCGAAAAAGTGCGCTTTGTCAGCTCCGGCACCGAAGCCACCATGAGCGCGGTGCGGCTGGCGCGGGGCTATACTGGGAGCAAGGTGATTGTCAAATTTGACGGCTGTTATCATGGACATGCGGATTCCTTCTTGGTCAAAGCGGGTTCCGGGGTGATCACGCTTGGCATTCCTGGCAGTCCCGGCGTGCCGGAGGATATCGTCAAAAACACTCTGTCCATTCCGTACAATAATATAGAAATACTCGAAAAGACGCTGCGTGATGCCAGCTTGGACATCGCCTGCGTGATCATCGAGCCAGTGGCGGGCAACATGGGCGTAATTGTGCCGGAAATGGCCTTTCTGCGCAGGCTGCGCGAGCTAACTGCCGAGCTGGGCATCATCTTGATTTTCGATGAAGTCATCACTGGTTTCCGGTTGGCACTTGGCGGGGCGCAGGAGCGTTTTGGCATTCTGCCCGACCTGACCTGCCTCGGCAAAATTATAGGCGGCGGCCTGCCGGTCGGCGCGTATGGCGGCAAGAAGGAAATCATGGACTTAGTCGCGCCGGACGGGCCGGTGTATCAGGCTGGAACTCTTTCTGGCAATCCTTTGGCAATGGCCGCCGGACTGGCGATGCTCAAGGTGGTGCGGCGGCCCGGATTCTACGCGGAGCTGGAGGAAAAAAGCACGTGGTTTGCGGAAAAATTGGCGGAAATCAGGGCCAAAGCTTCGGTGCCGACCATGCTCAACCGCATCGGCTCGATGATGACCTGCTTCTTCACCGACGCGCCAGTGACGGATTTCAATTCGGCAATGAAGGCGGATGCCAAACGATATGCCCAGCATTTCCGCAACATGCTCGCCAGTGGCATCTGGCTCGCGCCCTCGCAGTTTGAGGCCGCCTTTGTCTCCGCTGCCCACGACCGGGCGCATTTGCAGCAGGCTTTGGACGCAACCGCCGCCTCGCTGGCAAAATTGGCGAACGCATAGAAAAGACTTGCGTTTGCCGTGCAGCCGTGCTATCAAATTGACTCACCCGAACCAACCGCAGAAAAAAGAAGAGAAAGGTATTCTTTCTGATCTAGCTATGTACAGTCAGAGCGGTATGGCCTTTGCTCTTTCTGTGCTGATCGGTTTTGGTTTTGGCTGGTATTTGGACAACAAGGTGTTTGTGGGCCGTACTGCGCCGTGGCTGAGTTTCATTTTTCTTGGCTTCGGCATTGCGGCGGGTTTCAAGCATCTCTGGGAGTTAAGCAGGAAGATCGCCAAGGATGACGACTGAGCCGGAGCAGAGGCAGGAGGATGATTATGTCCTTCTGCATCGGGTTGAGCAGTGCAGTCTGCTGGTCATTCTGTTGCTCGTGCTAGGCGGCGGATACCTGTCCGGCAGTCAGTTCGCGCGCTCAGCCTTGCTTGGTGGCGGCTTGTCGCTCGGCAGTTTTCTGCTGCTGAAGCGAACGATGATGCAATTGGTTAGCCGGATGGGTAGCCAAAATCCGGCGGCGGGCTTTGCCGTCAAATTTTATCTGCGTTTGCTCGTGCTGGCTATCCTGCTGGCGGTCTTGGGCATGAGCGTGCAGTTGCATCTGCTGGGTTTGCTTGCAGGATTGTCCACGGTGATGGTCAGCGTGATCAGCGTTGTTCTCGCCAAGGGCTTGACAGATTTTTCAGGAAAAGGAAAACACGTGAGAGGAGCATAGGTCATGGAGCATCCAATATTGTTTATTTCGGTGATTCTGAGCTGGATCGGCCTGCCGGTTCCGCATGGACCAATCGGCGCGACCTTGCTGGAGAAGCTCTGCGAGCCGTATCTGACTTACAGCTGGTTGCTGATGGCCTTCCTCTTTGTCGTGCCCAAGCTGACCTTGGGCAGCTTGGAGCTGGTGCCTGGCACTGGTCAGAATTTTTGGGAGGCTCTGATTGGCGGGCTAATGGACTTTTTTGCCGAGCACATGGGCCGGGAGAAGGCTAGGGTACTTTTTCCGGTGCTGGCGACCTTTTTCATCTACATTGCACTGGGCAACATGATCGGCCTGCTGCCCGGCTTCATGTCACCGACATCCAGCCTCAATATCACCTTGGCTATGACGCTCATCGTCTGGCTTTTTCATCATTTTCTCGGCTTTCGCGAGCACGGCTGGCATTACTACAAACATTTCACTGGGCCAATCCCGGCCATGGCTCCGTTCATGTTTGTTCTCGAGCTGATCGGCAATCTCGCCCGGCTGGTTTCACTGTCTATGCGTCTTTTTGGCAACATTCTCGCCAAAGAGATACTACTTGGCGTGCTCTTTATGCTGGCCGGTGCCATCTTTGCGCCGCTGCCGATACTTTGCCTCGGCGTGCTGGTCTCGCTGATTCAGGCGGTTGTTTTCGTACTACTCTCGGTCATTTACTGCGTTGGCGCGATGGAACACGCCCACTAACTTTGATCACCCAAAGGAAGAAGGCCAACTTTCTTTTATTTTTTCATCTCTTGGAGGTAGCACTGTCATGGACAAACTTTCTCTCGCATTAGTATGTTTTTCCGCCGCGACATCCATCGGGCTGACCGGCTTTGCCGCCGCTCTCGGCATGGGACGCGGCGTGGAGAGCGCGTGCAGCGGCATCGCCCGCAACCCGGAGGCCAAAGGGCCGATCACCACCGCCATGATCCTCGGCTTGGCATTGATTGAGTCCATCGCCATCTACGGTCTGGTCATCGCCTTCATCCTGCTTTTCGCCAACCCGTACAAGGCTGCGCTGATCGGCGGCTGATTTTCAGCAAGGCAAAAAAGGCCGCAGCTTTTTCAGGCTGCGGCCTTTTTTGTTTGGCGCATGTCATCAATTCGGAATATCCAGCCAACACACTATGATCAGTCAAAAACTCCTTGATATTATTGCCTGCCCCAAGTGCAAAGGGCCAGTTCAGCTTGCCGAAACCCAAGACAGCCTTGTTTGTCTGGCCTGTCAGCTTGTTTATGAAATCAGAGATGATATTCCGATCATGCTGTTGGATGAAGCCAAGCCGCTGCGGCAGAACTGAAGAAAGGAAAATGCGGCAAGGGCAGGATTTCGCAGCGGTCGCGGCCCCAGGCGCGGAGCTGATTGCGGGCTGGAAAAATTCGGTCGCGGCTGGTGACAATCCGGCGGCTGGAGATGTCCGGCGGCGCAGGCGAGCTGCGGCAGAGATCGCGCAGGCAGCGCAGTTCCTCGCGCAGCTCCTGCCAAGGCCGCTGCGGCCTGCGGGCGAGAAAATGCTCCGCATCTGCCTCGCTGTCAAACATTGAGCGGTAAAAATTTTCCAGTATCAGAGGCGAAAAATCATCCAGCATTGCCTCAAAGCTCTGCGCCGGAATGCCTTTTTGATCATCTATTGGGTTGAGCGTCCCGCCAATCGCTGTTGCGGTGCTGAACCGCAGCGCGGCAAAATGCGGCCCATGCTCGGCCAGCCACGCCGCCGCCCAGACTCCCATTGACCACGCCAGCAGATGCAGCGTTTTTTCCTGCGGCAGCGCGGCAAAGAGGCTGTCGTCTATGCTGCGATAATCATAGACCAGCAGCACATCCGCTTTGCCGAAATCCACATCCTGAAACGGCTCCGGCCCCATTCCCCAGCCTGCCAGGAAAAGCAGGCAATCCTTGCCGCCGCCGCGCGGGAGCCAGCAGCTTTTCATGACGAAACCGCCGCCGCA
The DNA here is from genome assembly GCF_048287415.1 of Candidatus Electronema sp. JM. Taxonomy (NCBI): domain Bacteria; kingdom Pseudomonadati; phylum Thermodesulfobacteriota; class Desulfobulbia; order Desulfobulbales; family Desulfobulbaceae; genus Candidatus Electronema; species Candidatus Electronema sp. JM. The sequence continues at coordinate 28,192 of NZ_JBLWEN010000016.1, read as the reverse complement.
ATCAGCTCCGGCAGGGCGGCAAGCTGCTCCCAATCTATATCCGCTGTCAGGGAAAGGCGGAGCCGTGCTGTGTTGCGTGGCACAGTTGGCGGCCTGACCGCATTCACCCAGAAGCCGTGCTCGCGCAGCCGGGCCGCTGCAGCCACAGCCTGCGCCGCATCACCGATCAGCACCGGGATAATCTGACTCTCGCCGCCGGTGGCCAGCCCCTTGTTGCGCAGGCCGCTGCGCAGTTGCTCCGCCAGACAGGATAGCTGCTTTCGTTCCTCCTGCATCGCCGTGATTTTCGGCAAAACGAAATTGAGCCAATGGATGCTGACCGGCGGCAGCGCAGTGGTGAAAATGAACGAACGGGCTGTGTTGACAAGAAAATCCCGGACAGCACGGCTGCACACGACAAACGCGCCTTGCCCGCCCCACGCCTTGCCGAAGGTGCCGATGAACAGGTCAATCCGCTCCAACACACCCTGTTCTTCCGCCAGCCCCAAACCGCATTCTCCGCGCACGCCGACTGCATGAGCCTCATCCACATACAGCATTGCGCCGTATTTGTCCTTCAAATCCGCCAGCAGGCGCAGATCAGCGCAGTCGCCGTCCATTGAGAAAATGGATTCGGTGACGATGAAAACCGTTTTTTCTGGGCTACAGTGCCGTTGCAGCAGGTGCTCCAGCGCGGCATAATCCAGATGGGGATAGCGGATGTGCCGGGCCGATGTCAGGCGCAGACCATCAATCAGGCTGGCGTGACAGAGTTTGTCGGCAAGGATAATGTCTTCTTTGCGGGCCAATGCAGGCAGCAGGCCGGTGTTGAGCTGCCAGCCGGAGTTAAAAAGCAGTGCGCTTTCCGTGCCGTAGAGCCGAGCCAGTGCATCTTCCAGCTCCTGATATTGCCTATGGCTGCCGGTCATCAGGCGGGACGCGCCGCTGCCGAGGCCGTATTGCGCCACAACGTCGCCAGCGGCAAGCCCGGCGTAAAAGTCCCGCAGCAACGCAGTGTTGCCGCTCAGGCCGAGATAATCGTTACCGGCAAGGTTGAGATACGTCTTGCTGTCCGCCGCAATCTTGCCTGCGCCCAGCGGCTCGGTCGGCACAAGACTGCGGCGCAAGTGCTGTTCATCCAGCAGGCGGAGCTGTTCATGAAGATGGAGAAAAGTTGGCATACGTTCTGAAAAAGGCGGCAGACCGCCGCCCTTGTGTTCGCTGGCTTACGCCCGTTTTTCCACCACCAGCACAGGACAATGGGCCTTGCCGATAACTTTTTCCGTGACATGCCCCATCAGCAGCTTGCTCAGTCCTTTGCCGTGGCCGCCGACTAAAATCATGTCCACGTTGCGTTCCAGTGCGGTGGCGGCGATCACGTCCGGCGCGTGTTTGCCCAGCAGGGCCAGCGGATGAAAGGCTGCATGAGCGACTTGCGCCGCGCCGCGCCTGCACGCCGCCTCAGTCAGCTCTTTGGCCTGATCCAGTTTTTCCGCTGTCGCGACCGAAACAAAGCAGATTTCTTTCAGCGTGGAGCAATGTTTGCCCATGCCGATGGCCTCTTCCACCGCCATTTCGCTGGCTTCGGAGCCATCCACCGCCACCAGAATCCGTTCGCCGCTGGCGGTGCTCTGCTGCGGCACGACCAGCACTCTTGGAAAACCGTGGCCGATCACTTTGGCGGTCATGCTGCCGACCAGCAGCTTGAGCAGACCCCGTCTGCCGTGGCGGCCCATGATCAGCAGGTCAGCGTGATGCTGGCGGGCCAGCTCAACGATTGTTTTATCCGGCTGATACGATTCCTCAAGCACCAGCTCGCATTCAATGCCATTGTCCTTGGCCATCTTGCGGATGTCCTCCAGATAGGCCTTGATCTCCTCGCTTGCCGGGTCCACGGAGACATACGCCGCCATCGCCGATTCAGATTCCGACTCAATTGGAATGATGTTCAGCACCACCAATTTGCTGCCGCAGCTCTGGGCTAAAAAAATCGCCTCCTGCACTGCGCCGTCGGTGCACGAAGAACCATCTGTCGCCAATGCGATGACTTCCGCTTGGCTGATCAGCCGTCCGCTCATAACGCCCTCCATTTCCGCATCTGGTTGAGAAGAGAAGCCTTTGCCCACAGCAAAGGTTTGCTCATCATAACGCTGCTGCCAAAAATAGCAAGCCGGATGCGCTGCCGCGTGGCAAATTCCGCCTTATTCCGCTGTGCGGACAGGTTCCCTGCGGCGGCGCACCCGCTCAAGTGCCTCTGCATAGGAGAGACGCAAATTCTGATCCACTTCTGCGTCATAGGCTTTCTGCAACGCCGCCATCGCTTGCGCCGGATCACTGGCTGCGGCCAAGGCGGCTGCGGCAATGGCCCGTTGCGCCGGGCTGCGCTCCGATTCACTTAAATAAGCCGCGCAGTGCTCCGCGTTGAAGGTGTCTCCGTTGGCATCCGCCCAGTTGTAGGCTGCCTGCGCCGCATCTTCAGCAGAAAGAATTTTTTCATCGCCAAGACGCATGATCACATCAAGCGTTTTTGGATCAGAATAGCTTTGCAAGGACTGCACCTGCTCGCGGATTTTTTCCTGATCGCTTTCCTTCGCAAGCAGTTCATAAACCATCTCCGGGTGTTTGACATCCTGAACCGCTGCAAGCACCTCCTCTGACTGCTGCGGAAGGCTGAACGCATCTGCCAGCCATTCGCCGATGCGTTTATCAGGATTGAGGCGGATCGCCTTTTTTATTTCGTATTGCAAATCTTCGGGCAGCTCTTGCAAAGAAAAATTGGGTTCTTCACCTTTCAAAATTTTGAGAAGCAACTCGGCTGATTCGCTGCTGTCCGCTCCGGCGAGCATCTGGCGCAGGCGGTCTGCCAAATCGTGCTGCTGGGTCTCGTTCGCCTCTTTCAGCACGTGCAGCAGGGAGAGAGTCTCTTCTGCGGTTTCCGGCTTGAGCCATGTTTGCGCCATCTTCACCTTGGCGGCTTCGTCGTTGGCCGGATCGTTGAGAAAGGAAAGAACGCGCTCGGCGCAGGCGGAATCTGCGCAGGGCTTGGGCGAAGGCTGCTCCGCAATTTCGGGCGGGGGATTATGTTCAGGTGCGACTGGCTGCTGCTCTTTTACTGTTTTATTCGCAGGGGTTTCAGCGGGAGAAGAGTCTGCGTTATCGGCAGCAACAGGATGATATTGCTGCGCAGAAGATGCGGCTGGCTGTTGCCGGGCAGTTGCACTTTCCGGGGCGGCAGGAAGCAACTCTTCTTGAGGAGAGAAGAGCTGGAAGGAAAAATAGCCGAAGGCCAGCGCGACGACGGCGAGGCTGGCTGCTATGGCAAAGAGCGTGCTGTTTTTTAGCTGCATACTCACCTCATGCTGAAAGAAAAAAGGACGGGAAACTTCTCCCCGTCCTCTGTGATGGTTTAGGCTGTTATACAGCGTAGCCTGTCTATCCTATTGGAGTGTAACAGGCATAGACTGGCACCACCATGAACTACATACCTGCTGTCTCTGAAAGTGCAAATGAGGTCCGTAGGTATATCCACTGAGACCTACCTTGCCGACAACTTGACCTTTTGCAACCGACTGACCAACGGAAACAGGCACAGAATTAGCTTGAAGATGGAGATACAATGTTGATGTCCCATCGGCATGATTTACTACAACATAATTTCCATCGTTAGCGCAAGAAGTATCTGGGCAATACTTTGTAGAGTCTTGCTTGATACTAGCTACAGTGCCTCCGGCCGAAGCGACGACCTCTGTTCCGAGAGGCATTCCAAAATCATAAGCATACTGTGCCTTTGGATCAGAATGAGATTGTGAATATGAGTAGGGGCCATTTTTATATGGATAGCCATAAGATATGCCCGCTGTAGTGAAGCTCCAAGCAGCACTCCATCCACTTGCGCTGTTGGTTGTACTATTATTTGCTCTTACGCGCCAGTAATAGGTGTGTCCTGAGAGGTTGAACGATGATCTGGCATATTGAGTTCCTGTCGTGGTTGCAGTAGAACATGTGCCATCGCATGTCATGCTTGATTCATTGAATCCACTAAAATTGCTGTTTTGACTAATGATAATCCGATAGTTCGTTGCACCTGGCGATGAATTCCACTGAAACGTGACCGCTGATACATTGGCACTACCGTTTACAGGATAAAGCAACGTAGGAGTAGATTGGGCTGTTGCCGTAAATGTTGCATATACTGCATAAGCACCTGTGCCTGTGCTATTGTAATGCCGTACTGCAATATAGTCAGTCCCAGCAGGTACCGATGCGGAAACACGGAAGTTCGCGTTGCCATTGTAGTCGTCATTACTGGCGAGATCAGTGCCGCTGGAGTTTTTCAGGATGCCGTAGGTATCCGTGCTGCCCGTGGTGTAAGCTGTCAGCGTTCCGCTGGATGGCACTTGAACACGGAAGTAATCCACGTCACCGGCGTTATTGATTACGCCAGAAACTCCGGTATTGAAATTGATGGCTGTTGCCGTGCTAATGCTGTTGCCGTGGTCATCCATCGCCGTGCTGCCGCTGAACTGATTGTTAAAGATGTAACTGCCGGTTCTGCTGCTGTTGTAATGCCGCACTGCAACATAATAGGTTCCAGCAGTCACCGTTCTGGAGATACGGAAGTTTGCATCGCTGGAATCATCGTTGCTGGCGAGATCAGTGCCGCTGGAATTTTTCAGGTAGCCGTAGGTATCTGTGCTGCCAGTGGTGTAAACCGTCAGTGTTCCGCTGGACGGTACCGAAATACGGAAGTAATCCCAATCTCCTGCATAACCAATTGCACCAGCCTTGCTGCTGTTCAGCGTAACCGATGTTGCCGTGCTGATGCTGTTGCCGTAATCAGGGCTTTCCGCCCATGCCCCTGCGGCAAATGCCGTCAGCACACAGAATGCGGCGCAGAACGCCGCCAACCAGTTGCCCTTGCTCCGTGCTCTCATTTTTCTTCTCCTTAACCGTGAAGGAATCCGGGAAACACTGCCGCCAGCCAGCCTGAACGACTGCATATCCAGTTTATATGGGGGGGGGGTATAACACATTTTTCAAGGAGATGCAATAAGAAAAATAAAGCATGTCGCACATTGTGGTGCTTGCGCCGGTGCAGAAGCAAAAATGACTTTTTTTACAAAAAAGAAAGTTTTCTTGAAATGGATATTTTTTACCCGCCAGCCGCATGACGTTGGGTAAAAAACACCCGCTCATCATTGCCCTTCCTTCTTCGGCGGCACTGCTTTGTTCTTTCTTCGGGTGATAATCAGATATTCAATCCAGCGGCTGAGAAAGCAGCCTCTCCGTCTTGGCAGGCGCACAGGGACTTTGAACTTCAGCTTGCCCGCAGGCGGTGGCGGCGGCGGTGCGCCAAGAGGAGGTGCTCCGCCACCTGCGGGCGGCGGGGCGGCGTTCGGCGGCTTGACGCTCGCCGCGCCTGTGACCACAATCAGCTTGGGCCGCTGCCCTTCTTTGGCTTCCGGCTTGACCGTTATTTCAAATTCAATATCGGCATCGCCGGTTTTTTCGCCCCGGTCGGGCACAATTTCGCCGTACAGCAACTGCTTCTGGGCATCCTCAACTGCGTCAACGATGTCCACCAGAGCTTCTTCTATGAAAGTTTTCAGCTCCATCAGCACTCCTTATTCGCCCGGCAATTCCTTCGCCGACTGCATTCCCAAATTTTTCAACGCCTCAGCGCGGTTGATCAGATTGCTGCGCGTATCGTACAGCTTTCCCGCCTCCTTGGCAATGAGCTGGCCATTGCGGTTCAGGTGCTTGCCGAGAAATGAAAAGTGCAGTAGTCTTACGCGCAGGCGCAGCGGCTCGGGAAAACGAAAAAATCGCCAGCGTCTTTTTCCTTCAACGTAGATGGTCTTTCCGGCATGGCGCAGCTCATTGTTCTCACAGGATTTCGGGCAACCGGCAAAACGGCGGTCGGACGGCATCTGGCCCGGCGTTTGGGCTGGGATTTCCTCGACACCGATGCCGAACTGACGGCCCGCATGGGCTGCTCAATCGCCGAGCTGGTGCGGCAGCAGGGCTGGGAGTTTTTCCGTGAACAGGAACGCCGCCTGCTGCATGAGCTGGCCGGGCGGCGGAATGTGGTGCTTGCCACTGGCGGCGGGGCCATTTTGCATCAGCGGGAATGGGAGCATCTGCGCAGGTCGGCGGTTGTGGTCTGGCTGCGGACGGACTTGGCTGCAACCTTGGCCCGGCTGCGGCAGGATGAGCACACCGCCGGACAACGGCCCCGCTTGCACGAGGAAGCTGCTGATTGGGAAGAGGAAACCGCCGCCCTGCTCGCCGAGCGGGAGCCGCTTTACCAGGTTGGTTCAGATTTGGTGATTGATACAGCGGGAAAAAGGGCGGAAGAATTGGCGGAATTGATTTTTAACATAACAATATTATGAAGGAAGCAACACCTTTGAAACGGCTGAGGCAAATTGTTTCACTTGGAGCCTTGGCTCTCGCCATTGTGCATATTATCTGGCCTCTATTAGCAATAGATGCCGTTGCGCTTGCTTTGATCGTTATTGCTATTCTTCCATGGCTTGCTCCGTTGATCAAATCCCTTGAACTGCCCGGAGGCTGGAAAGTTGAATTTCAAGAACTTCAACAAGCCGCATTACGTGCTGAATCCGCTGGATTGCTTTCAGATGCCCCTGCCCAGAAAGAGGATGCTGCTTTCTTATTTCAGTCAATCGCTTCTCGCGATCCTAATTTGGCATTAGCTGGATTAAGAATAGAAATAGAAAAGAGGCTGTCATTGTTGATAGAGATTCATAGTATCGAATTACGTCATAAAGTTAGTGTTGGGCAGATGCTTAGAATTCTCACGCAGACTGAAGTCATAACTAGCGAAGAACGATCAATTCTTTTAGATATGGTGAATATGCTCAACGCCGCAGCGCATGGAGCAGAGGTCGATAGTCGCGCTGCTAATTGGGCAATTGAAATCGGTCCACGTCTTCTTGCTTCGCTTGATAAAAGAATTGCTGAAGCAAAAGAACAGATAGCAAAATCAAAACAATAAAATATCATGGCGGGAAACACCTTCGGCACCCTGTTCAGGGTGACAACATGGGGCGAGTCGCACGGCACCGCCCTTGGCGCGGTCATTGACGGCTGTCCGCCGGGCCTTGACTTGATCCCGGAAATAATTCAGCAGGAGCTGGAGCGCAGGCGGCCCGGCAAGGGCGGCGCAACCTCGCCTAGGCAGGAACCGGACAAGGTTGAAATTATGTCCGGCATTTTTCAGCCGGAAGGCGCGGCCTGCCCGAAAACCACCGGCACGCCGATCTCGCTGGTGATATTCAACAAGGACGCGCACTCCAAATCCTACAGCGATTTGCAGGAGATATACCGGCCCGGCCACGGTGATTTCAGCTATCAGGCTAAATACGGCATCCGCGACCACCGGGGCGGCGGGCGGGCCTCGGCGCGGGAGACGGCGGCGCGGGTGGCGGCGGGCGCAGTTGCCAAACAGCTCCTCAAGCAGTACAATATACAGGTGCTGGCCTATACGGTCGCGCTGGGCGGCATCGTCGCGCAAGAGCGTGATTTGTCCATCATTGGTGAAAACAGCCTTTTCTGCCCGGACCGCGAGGCCGCAGCGCGGATGGAAGAGCGCATCGTTGAAGTGCGCGAGCTGGGCGACACGCTGGGCGGCATCGTTGAAATCCGGGCCAACTGCCCCGCTGGTCTGGGCGAGCCGGTGTTTGACAAGCTGGATGCGGAGCTGGCCCGCGCGCTGATGTCCATCGGCGCGGTGAAAGGCGTGGAAATCGGCGCAGGCTTCCGGGCGGCGGCAATGCTCGGCTCGGAGAACAACGACCCGCTTGCGCCGGAAGGCTTCCTCAGCAACAACGCTGGCGGCATCCTCGCCGGAGTCAGCAGCGGCCAGGAGCTGCTCATGCGGGTTGCGGTCAAGCCGATTCCGTCCATCCGCAAGGAGCAGCAGACGGTCACCCGCAGCAACGAGCCGACAACGATCAAAATCGGCGGGCGGCACGACATCTCCGCCATTCCGCGCATCATTCCGGTCTGCGAGGCGATGGTGCGGCTGGTGCTGGCGGATCAGCTCTTGCGGCAGATGGCGGTGCGGGGGATTCAGTCATTTTAATTTTGCCAGAAAATGCAGCTTGTCGCAGACACAAATATTTTCTTGGCCGCCGCTCTTGATGAACCAGAGAAGGCGCATATCATCAGGGCGACAATCGGTGCCGAAATTGTTTCGCCGGAGCTGCTGCCCTACGAGCTTGGCAATGCGCTGTCGGCTTTGGTGAAACGGAATCGTTTGTCCGCTGAAGAAGCGCATTCTGCGTTCAGGATTGCTTCGTTGATCCCTGTCAGGCTGATTCCTGTGACAATTGATGACGCTTTGCGTCTTGCTTGCGCATATAAAATGTATGCTTATGACGCATATTTTTTGCAATGCGCAAGACAGTTGCAATGCCCGCTGCTCTCGCTGGACAGAAAAATGAAGCAGGTTGCAAACGATCTCGGCATAAAGACTTTGGAACTGTCTCCATGAAGACATTCAGCTATATTGAGGCAGCAAAAAATTTCTCTGACTTGCTTAACCTTGCCTGTTCGGAAGAAATTGAGATCATCAGAGATGGGGTTGTTTTTTCTGTGGTGTCCAAAGAAAAAAGGCCAGCATCGCCTTTTGATGTCCTTGGAATACGGACGAACGTGACAAGCGAAGATATCTTGAATGCGGTCAGCGAATCGCGGTCACGCTGATTGCTTGCTGACGAACGCAAAGGTGAATATGGAAGAACGAAAAGTCGAGCGCGTCCTGATGGTCAGCCGGGAGTACGAGGGGCTGGCCGGAGCGGGCGGGGTGAAGGATGTCTGCCGCCAGCTCGCCGAGGCCTTGGCGCAGCATGGCGGCTGCGACGTGCGGGCCGCGCTGCCGCTCTACGGCTTCATGGATGCCGCCGCGCTGGGCTTTGAGCGGCTGCCGCTGCCTTGCCGAGATGCCGCCGGAAAACCCGCCTTCAGCTTCGAGGTGGACATGAACTATCCGGGGCGTGAGCGGCGCGAGGAGGTCAGCGTCTGGCAGCGCAACATCCGGGGCGTGATCGTCTATCTGCTCGATTCCAAACGCTTTACCGAGAAGCACGGGGTTTATACCTACACCGCCGATGAGGAGACGCAGAAAAGCTGGCAGCAGGCCGGAGCCGGGCATTACGACTACTTCGCCATGAACATCCTCCTCCAGAAGGCCGCGCTGGAGCTGTTGATTTTGCTTGATTTCCGCCCGGACATCATTCACGGCCACGACGGCCACGCCGCTGTTCTGCCCGCGATGATGCGGGAAAATCAAGGCTGGCGGCATTGGTTCTGCCGCACCGGCGCGGCGGTGACCATCCACAACGCGGGCATGGGTTATCATCAGGAAGTGGCGGACATCGAGTTCGCCGAGGCAGTGACTTCCCTGCCGCCCTCAGCAGTGCGCTCCGGAATTTTCAACAACTGCTTCGATCCCTTCGCCGCCGCCGCGAGCTACGCGGTGATGAACACGGTCAGCGAGAACTACGCCCGCGAGCTGCAAAAAAGCGAGGAGGACAGCCGCACCGGCTGGCTCGGTCATCATCTCCTGCGCAAAGGCGTGACGCTGGCAGGCATCACCAACGGCATCAACCCGGAGGATTTCAATCCCCGCGAGGCCGAGAAGCTGGGCTTGGATGCGCCCTTTGATCCAGCTTCGGGCGACCTGCACGGCAAGCGCGTCTGCAAGGAGCGGCTGCTGGCGGCCTGCGGCGAGGGACAGCATTGGAATAAAGTAACGCAACACGGCAGTCTGCGCCCGGAGCCGGATTTGCCCCTCTTCACCTTCATCGGCAGGCTGACCGCGCAAAAGGGCGTGGATGTGCTGCTCAAGGCCCTGATTCTCTTGGCCGCCACCGGCGAAACCGGCTTCCAGACCCTGATTCTCGGCAGCGGCGAGAAATATTTAGAGGAGCATCTGAAAGAAATGGCCGAAGGCGGCGGGCGGCTCTGCTTCCTCCAAGGCTACGCCCCGGCCTTGGCCAACCGGATTTACGCCGCCGGAGATTTCTTTCTCATCCCCTCGCTCTATGAGCCTTGCGGCCTGACCGACTACATCGCCCAGCTCTTCGGCAATCTGCCGGTGGTGCGCCATGTCGGCGGCTTGGTCAAGGTGCTGGACGGCGAGACCGGCTTCGCTTACAAGGAGCACGCCCCGGAAGCCTTGGCTGCGGCCATGCAGCAGGCATTGGCCCTGCACCGCAGCGACCCAGCCCGGCTGGACGCGATGCGACGGGCCGCAGTCGCCCACATCCATGAGCGGCACACCTGGGAGCGAGTGATGCAGGACTACCTTGCTCTCTACCGGCAGGCCCTGCGCTGAACGGCGATGTCCGCCTTTCTCCAGCCAGCTTTCCGCAGCACCTTGCGCGTCAACTGGTTTGAACGGCAGCGGGATTTTTTCGTCCGCCAATTCTTTGCCGATTTTTTCAACCTGATGCTTTCATTTCAGGAGCTGTACCGCTCCTACTGCATCTGCCGCACCACCCGGCGCGACGGCTCGTCCTGCTGCCTCTTAGTCAGCAGCGAGCAGCATGAGCAATGCAGCATCTGGGATCAGCTTGCGGTGCTGGTCGGCACGGAAATGGAAAAAGGCCCGCTCTGGCTGCTGAAAGACCTTGGCCAGCAGATTTGGCCGGATGGCGGGCCGACGCAGAAAATTGAAGATTCGCTGATCGAGTGGTTAGTCAGCTCAATTTTTCATGAGGCCGTGAAGCTGAAAGAGGATGTGCATATCCTCAACAGCTACAGCTCCGCCGCCTTCTGGAGCGGCAGCCCAACGCGGCATTTTGGGCACTTGCCGCAGATCATGGACCGCAAAGGGCTGATTCAGCGGGTGGCTGTGGATGTCATGCGGCAGATGGAGCAGCTTGCGCTGCTGTTCGGTCAGGCCAGCAACATGCTCCGCACTTTGCTTCCCACCTTGTCCGGCAACATCCTGCTGGTCCGTTTTTTAGTGGAGCGAGAGGATATCGTCGAGGAACTGTGGAGCGAAAGTTTATGCTCTGTTTTTCAGGACATGTTCGACCAAGCGAGCCAAGGCTTCTGCGCCGCTGGCCGAAGCTACATGAGCGGCCAGTGGCACACCCGCGCCCTGATCATGTACCGCCGTGCCTTGGAGCTAGACTGCGGCTGCGCTGAAGCGGCGGCGAAAGTGGACGAGCTGCAACTGCTCATCCAGCAGACCGGCGGCTGTCTGGGAGCGGCCTAATCATTCGGTCAGGCGCATGCCTGGCGGCCAGCCTGAGCGTTTGGGAGCTGCTGCCTTTACGCCGCCGCCCAGCTCAGTGACGTTTTTTACCGCCTGCCGCTGCGGAGTGATGGTGACAAAGGGCGGCGCGAGGGTGTGACGGCGCATCGTGTCAGCCGGGCCGTTTGAGACCACGAACATGCCGTTGCCGCTGGGATTCACCGGCGGAATGACAATGCCGCCGGACAGCTCCAGCCAGCCTATGGCACTTTCAATATGCAGATGCGGCTTCCAGCCGCCTGTGCCGCCCAGTTCCGCAATTTTTTCTCCAGCCCGCACTGCCCCGGCGCGAACAATTTTTTTCAGGTGCGCCAAGAAAAGTCGTTCGCCGCCGTCCTGCTTCCGCCATTCAAGTGAATAGCCCCACGCATCGGTGTTGCGGTGGATTATCGCTACGTTGCCGTCTTCCGGGGCGAAGAGGGGCAGTCCTTCGTCATCGTCGCTGCCTGCGCCGATATTGATGTCCACCACCTGTTCCGGGCGGTTGCCGTAGTAGCTGGGATGGGTGCCGTACTTCGGATGGCCAATATAGGTCGCGGCCTGATAGACCAGCCCTTTTGCCAAGATATTCCCTTGAGTCGCCTCTGCCGGAGCGGCAAGCAGAAACAGCGCGGAAAGGAGAAGCAGCAAAGTCCGCCAAGCAGCGGATGCCGGTCTGCGTTCTGCCGGTTCAAATGACTGAACTGTGGTCTGGTCGGCTCCGGTTTTCATGCTGAACAAACTGAGAATGAGAAAAGCCAGTTGACGGAGAAGCTGGTTAACTATAGCAAAAAGCATGGGCTTTTAACAACTTGTTTTTCGCTCCGGCAGCCCTGTGCTCTGCTGAAAAAAAGCAGAGAAAAAAACTTGTACCTTTTTTTTTGCCTCCCCTATAATACGAACAGTTAGTACTACAAAAAATGTTTTCCATCAATGGGAGGAGGAGTCATGAGTAAGAAGCGCATAGGGTTCATTCTCTGCCTGTCAGCGGGTTTGGCCGCGACAGCAGTGTCTGGATTCGCCGGCAAGGCCGGTACACCAAAGCAGACCGGCGACCAAGCCGGGCAAGAGCAGGCAGCATCTTTATACGAGCAGCTTGGCGGCGCAGCAGCCATTGATGCGGCTGTGGATTTGTTCTACAGCAAAGTGTTAGCGGATTCGCGGGTCAACGGCTTCTTTCAAGGCGTTGACATGAACCGCCAGCGGGCGATGCAGAAAGCCTTCCTGACGTTCGCCTTTGGTGGGCCGAACAATTATAAAGGCAGAGATTTGCGGGCAGCCCATGCGCATCTGGTGGCCAGAGGGCTGAACGACACGCACTTCGACATCATCCTTGAGCATCTGGGCGCAACCCTGAAAGAGCTGGGCGTGAAGGATGAGCTGATTCAGCACGCCGCCAAGGTGGCCAACAGCGTCCGCAACGACATCCTCGGTAAGAATCCGGTTGATGCCAAACCCGGCCAGAACGACAGCGGAGCCAAGCCTGCTCAAAATCCAACACAGAGCCAGACTGCGCCGCTGATGCCGCCTTATACACCGCCGCAGCCCAGCGTCATGCCGCCTAATCCGAACGAGGTGGATAAAGAGCTGGCCAATGTCTGGAGCCAGCCCTACACTCGGTACAGCGAGGAGCAGCTAAAAAAATATCCATTTTATCCGTCCAATATTCAGTTTGAAAACAACGGCGTGCCGTTTGTCGCACCTTCAGTTTTCACCTGCGCAGGCTGTCATCCGCAGCAATATGAGGACTGGCAAGGCTCTATGCACGCGCAGGCGTTCCGCGATCCGATCTATCTTGGTGAGCTGAATCTGGCGGTCAAAGCGGTGGGCAAAGGAATCACCAAGCAGTGCGAAGGCTGTCACACGGCGGCGGCGGTGGTTTCCGGCGATCTGCCAGAGGAATTCGACTTCAAGAAGCTGTCTGATCTTGCCAAGGCAGGCGTGTCCTGTGATGTCTGCCATTCGATCAAGCGGCACACGCATTGGGAGACTCCCTCACATGAGCCGGAGAATGGCTCGTATGTGCTCTCGCCAGGCAGAAAAGATGAGAAGACTGGCCAAGGCATCCGTACTAAATATGGCCCCTTCGCTAACTATAACGGTTGCGGCGGCGGCTTCCATGAGTGCGTGGAATCACCTCTGCATCTGCGGGCCGAACTGTGCGCAGGCTGCCATCAGGTCTTCCATTATAAAGAACATACGCCGCTTGAGCATACTTACGCTGAATGGAAGCGGAGCATGTATGCCGTCAACGGCATTCAATGCCAAGACTGTCACATGGTTGATATCGAGACCTTCAAGCGGTCTGCCGATACCTTCCAAAAGCCGACACGGCAGGAGTACCGCCATTTCTTCAACGGCGCCAACTTCACCATGTATTTCCTGGAGGAGCTGCGGGCCAAGAAGATGGGCGATGAGAAGCTGGCTGCTAATGCCCACAAGAAATATGAAATGGCTGTAGCCAGACTGAAAGCTGCCGCTGAAATTGACATCACCCCGATTTATGACACAAATGGCGAGCTGTCCAAGGTCAAAGTGCGGGTGCATAACAACCGCTGCGGTCATTCCATGCCCACTTCGCTGACCAACATCCGCCAGATGTGGCTTGAAGTGCTTGCCACCGATGAAAAGGGCAAGGTTGAAATTCGGAGCGGATTTATCAAAAAATCAGGCCCGAATAAAGGCGATCTTGATGAGAACACCTATGTTTTCAACTCGGACGGTATGGATCATCACATGAAGTTTGCAGTTGATCCGTGGGAGATTGTCTCCTTCTCCCGGCATGACATCATTCCGCCCAAGGGCTACCGTGATGTGTACTACACCACCCTTGGTGATCATAAGACCCATAAGGTCACCTTCCGCGCTAAACTGCGCTGGCGAGCTGCTGACCAGAAGGTGGCTGCAAAGCTGCTGACTAATCAGCCGAAAGGTTTCGACCTGACTGAGGTCTATGGCTTGACCGAAGTGCCTGAGCTGCCGGTGGTGGATATGGCTGACAAGACTATAACCTTCAGCACCAAGGGCACACCAACCCCGGCTGAACATTGACCTGTGACTGACCAGAACCGCGCGCTGCGGTTCTTATGAACTGGTGAATACTGCCCGCCCTGCTCCTGAAAAAGGAGCAGGGCGGTGTTGTTTTCAGCTTGCCCTTTGCGGCAGTTCTGCTCATACTTTACGAAGAGTTCCTTATTTTTTCTCTCAAGGTGATCGCTATGAATTGGAAAAGAGCAGTGCTGGGTGTTGCGGCAGTGTCTCTGGTTTTGGCGGCCAGCGCGTTTGGCCAAAAGGATGCGCCGCCTGCACAGGAAGGCGGTCGTCCACAGCCGCCGTCGGAAGCGTTTGCGGCGTGCAAGGATAAACAAGAAGGCGACAAAGCCGAGCTGACTGGACCGCAGGGGCAGAAAATCACCGGCACCTGCGTCAAGCATGGTGAGCAGCTCTTCCTCCGCCCTGATCATCCGCCGCAACGCGAAGGACAAGGCGGCCAAGAAGGTCGTCCACAGCCGCCGTCGGAAGCGTTTGCGGCGTGCAAGAATAAACAAGAAGGCGACAAAGCCGAGCTGACTGGACCGCAGGGGCAGAAAATCACCGGCACCTGCGTCAAGCAAGGAGAGCAACTCGTCCTCCGTCCTGATCATCCGCCCAAAGAAGGTGGCGGCGCGGGCGGACCGAAACGGCAGCAAGGGCAATAATTCTGCTAACGAGGCGGGGTTGCCCCGCCTTCTTTTTTCCTTCTTCCAACAGAAATCATGAAACACTGCTTTGCAACACGAGGACTTCAAGTCGCCGCGCTTCTGCTGTTTTTCTTCATGGCCGCGCTTCCTCTTCATGCGGAAGACAAATACGAGCCGCTGCCCGGCGAAGGAAAAAAAGTCGCCATAGGCACTGACTATTCTTTTGTCTATAAATTTGCGCAGAAACCAGCTTTGGGCATCTCAATTCTCAAGATTGAGGTGGCGGACAAAGACGGCAAGAAGGATTCCTCGCTCAAAATCACTGCTGATTCCGGGATGCCGTCCATGCCCGGCCATCATGATTCCGGTGAAGTGGAATTCAAGAAAAATAAAGAGGGCGATTATGTCACGCCGGTGGATGTGGTCATGCCCGGCGGCTGGGCGGTGAAGCTCGTTTTCCGCAAGGATGACAAGGTGCTGTATCGCGGCATCATCAGCTTCGATATCTGATCATGCGCGCCCTGACCGCCGCCCTGCTCGCCTCGCTGCTTCCTGCATCCGCCTTGGCTTCCAGCCGCCTGCTTTATTTTGAGGCCCAAGGCGTGGCCGGATATTCCGCAAAGGAGGATGGCATCATTTTTCATTCGGAAAGCAGTGAAGACGTGATGCAAAAATCCTCAGTTGGCTTTGACTTCATCCAGCGGTTGTCCGGCGAGACCGGCGATTTCGGCATGATCGCGGTGCAGGGCAGGCTGGCCTATGATCCTGATGCCGAGGACGAGCTGGAGCCGCAGCTTTACAACGCCTATTACAAGCACAAGGCGGGCTGGGCGGATGTCTGGGCTGGGCACAACCGGCCTGCACTTGGCCTGTCCTCGGTGCTGGACACGCACGCCCTGCTCCTGCCAACCATCACAATGGACGGCTTCGGCTTTGACCGCGACTGGGGTTTCGGCGCGAACCACGATCTCTCCTGGGGCAACATCAGCGCATCCGTCACCACCGGCAGCGGAATGCCGCTCCGCTTTGAGGGCAACTATCTCGCCTCAGCGCGGATCAGCAACGGCTTTCTCAATCAGGACAATTACAGCCTCGGCTTCTCGCTGGCGCACGGCGAAACTCTGCACACGATGGGCTATGAAGTGATGCACGACGAGCCGATGGAACTGTCCTTGGCCGGGCTGGATTGTTCCTATCTGTTCGATAATTACGAGGCCCGCTTTGAGGCGATGGGCGGCACGCTGATGGACCAGGATGCCTATGCCGTTTTCGCCCGCTTCGGCGTAAATCTGCTTGATGAAGGCCGCCTGAAGTTGGAAATCCAGCCGGAATACAGCAAGATTGGCGATGCGGACGGCTTCCAATTCGCCGCTGGGCCGACCTATCAGCTCACAGACGAACTCACCTTGCGGGCCATGTATCAGCACGATGAGCTGGCCGACGAGAACCGGGCGGTGGTGCAGATTTATTATTACAGCAAGATATTGTGATTTTTCGTAGGGGCGGTTTGCGAACCGCCCCTACAGAACGTGCTGTTTCTGTATTTTTCCTATTTGCTCATAGGAAATTCCTATGAGCAAACAGTCCGCGCCTATTTCCTCATCCCTTTTTCCTATGAGGAAATATATTTTTGGGACGTTCTCATCCCCTGCGGCTGCTTTCAAACAGTCGGCGGGGATTAAAAGATTTCCGCCAAGGAGAAAATCATGCAGAAAATCTGGCTGCTCATGCTGCTGGCATTTGTTTTTCTGTTCGCCCCTGATCAGGCCCATGCCGCCGTGGGCTGCGATCTCAACGACCCGGACAAGGATGTGGCCCGCCTGTATCCAGAATCCACCGGCTACAAAACCAGTTATCTTTCGTTGGACAAGCTCGGCGGCGAGCCGTTGCTGAAAGAGATTGAGAAGCGGCTGGGCGATGCGTTTCAGGGCTTATATGAAACCGTTGACGTGCCCTACACACTCTATGAAATCTTCAAGGATAAAGAGAAGATCGGCTATATCCACGGCGTGAATCAGAAGGGAAAGTACGGCGGCATCCAAGTCTTTCTCGTCTTGGATACGGAAGGCACGATCAAGTCCTTCTATTTCCAAAAGCTGACCTCGAAAGCGGCCAAGGCTCTGCGCGAACCGGACTTCGGCAAACAGTTTATCGGCTTAAATCTGAAGGATTTTTATCCTTACGATGTGAAAGCGGGCAAGAGTGTGCCGCCCGGCAAGGTGGATCAGATCAAGAATCCGGTGCCAGAGGCGGAAGAAGACTTCCGGGCCGCGCTGCGGGCGACGAAGAAAAACCTGATACTGATGGATCAGTTTGTTTATGGCAACAAGCATCTGCAATAACTTCGAGCAATAACGGTCCATAATTTTGATGCAAAATAATTTGACATCAAAGAAAACGACCTTGATAATGAGGTATTGGCACTGACAAACTTGTTTGCTGGATCGGTATCACTTCAATATCATGTCAAAATTTACGAGGAGGATGTATGAAAAGGGAATCTGGGTTATTGATAGCATCACTGTCTGTGTTTTCGGCTGTTCTGTTGCTATCAAGCCGAGCTGATGCCGTGCCAAGTTTTGCTCGGCAGACAGGTGTATCTTGCGCTGCATGCCATGTCACTGCGTTTGGGCCGGCCCTGACATCCTTTGGCCGTGATTTCAAGATGAAAGGATACACGATGTCAAACGGTGCGCCGCAGAAACTTCCGCCTGTGTCCGCGATGGTTTTAGGCTCGTTCAGTCACACCAAAGCAGATCAGGATGGCGGCGCAGCCCCAAGTTTCAATGACAACGACAACGTGGCGCTGGATGAAGTCAGTTTGTTCTATGCTGGCCGCATCACCGACAAGATCGGCATGTTCGGCCAAGTCACCTATGATGGCGTGGAGCATCAAGGCATGAACGATGGTCTGGAGCATTTCGGCATGTCTTGGGACAACGTTGATGTCCGCTTTGCCGACACTGCCACGATAGGCAAGACCGATTTGGTATATGGACTGTCGCTGAACAATTCGCCAACCGTTCAGGACTTATGGAATTCAACTCCGATCTGGGGATTTCCGTATGTAAGCTCCGCGCTTTCGCCAACACCTGCTGCCGCGCCTATTCTTGAGGGGTCTTTCGCTGACCAAGTTGTGGGGTTGTCTGCTTATGCGATGTTCAATAACCTGCTCTATGCGGAAGCTGGCGCATATAAAATGCTGTCCACGAAATGGCAGCGTAACTTTGGTGTTTCAAGCGACGCAGTTGCCGGAGAGTCACCAATCAATGGCTTGGCTCCGTATGGCCGTGTGATGCTTCAGCATGACTTTGGCTCGCACTATGCTTCTGTCGGCATGATTGGCATGTCAGCAGAAACTGAGCCAGGAGGCGACAGCAGTGCTGGGACTGATCGCTATACTGACATCGGTTGGGATGCCACCTATCAGTTTAACAACAACAGCGCAAATATTTTTACGGCCAATCTCAGCTTCATTCATGAGAAACAAGAGCTGGATGCAAGCCATGCTCTGGGGGATGCAAGTTCCTCCTCAAACAGTCTCGACACGTTCAGAGCAAATGCTGGCTGGGTTTATCAGCAGACCTATGCGCTCAGTGGCGGGCCATTCATAATCAGCGGAGATTCAGACAGCCTTGTCTATGCTGACAGCAGAACTGGCAGCCCTGATTCGCAAGGCTATATCATCCAAGCGGAATATATTCCATTCGGCAAAGATGCTTCCTTCAGCTCTTCATGGAAGAATCTGCGGCTTGGTCTGCAATACACGTACTACTCGAAGTTTGATGGCAGCAGTGACAACTATGATGGTTCCGGGCGTTCAGCAGAGGATAACAACACCCTTTATGCGTTCGCGTGGCTGAGTTTCTAACACCGTCTATACGTTCCTCTCCGCCCCGCCTCAAGTCTTTCTTGCAGGCGGGGTTGCTCTTCCCTCTGTCAGCAAGGAAGAAAAATGATCAGCATAACCACAGTCTGCTACAAGAATCTGTTGCGGAAAAAGGTCAGAAGCTCATTGACCATTATCGGTGTTGGCCTCTCAGCTTGGGTGTTGGCCAGCCTGATGGGGTTCAACAAAGGCTATGAGGCATCCTTAAACCGTGACATTGACAACATGGGATTTCAAATTGTTGTCACCGCCAAAGGCTGTCCTTATGAAGCCGCAACCTTGATGTTGAAAGGCGGCACCAGCCTCCGCTACATGAAAGAGAGCCTTGTGCAAGATGTTGCCGCCAATGCTGAAGTGGAAAAGATGACTCCGATGCTGATGCAGGCAATCTTCGATCCCAACAAAGGCGAAAGCGGCGGTATGTCGGCCTATCTCGGCGTTGATCCAGCTACATTTCCGCAGATGAAGACCTATTTGGAATTCAAGCAGGGCGGCTGGTTCAAGGACGCAGCGGCCTATGAAGCAGTGCTGGGCTATGAGGCTGCCGAGCTGGAGCAGCGTGAAGTTGGTGACATCTTGCTCATTCCAGAAAAGAATATTGAGCTGAAGGTAGTCGGCATTCTCAAGCGCACTGGCACACAGGATGACGGCACGATCTTTATTCCCTTCAAGGCGGTGCAGAAGATTTTCGAGAAACCTGGAGAATTGACCGGACTCGGCATTAAAGTGAAGAAAGATGCGAACATTGCCAAGCTGGAGGAAAAGCTCTACAAACTGCCAGACGTGCAGGTAGTCTCCCTCGCCCAAGTTAAACAGACCATCATGAACCTTGTCTCCACAGCAAAAGTGATGGTGCTGTCTATAGCTGTCATTGCCGTGCTCATTGCTATGGTCGGCGTGATCAACACCATATTGATGTCCGTCTTTGAACGCTATCAGGAGATCGGCATCTTGAAAAGTATTGGTGCGATGCCAGAAGATATCTTCAAGCTGATCTGGATAGAGACCTTTATTCTCTGTCTGCTCGGCGGCCTGCTCGGCACTGTCATGGCCTTCGGGCTTTCACAACTCACCGAAGTGCTGATCCGCAGACTGCTGCCTTATGCCCCGACTGGCTCACTGATCCTGCTGGATTTCAAGCTCATTCTCCTGACATTAGTGTCTGTGCTTGGAATCGGTTTGATCAGCGGCATCTATCCGGCGTGGAAGGCGGCGCGGGTTCGTCCTTTGGAATCCATCCGCAACGAAATGGGGTGAGCATCATGAGCAATGCGATTGCCATTGCCGCACGCGACCTGTGCAAGGTCTATCGGCGCGGCACTGAGGAAGTTGTGGCAGTGAACAAGGTTTCGCTGGAGATCAAGGAGGGCGAATACGTTGCCTTTATTGGGCCGTCTGGCTCTGGCAAGACCACGCTGATCAACATCCTTGGCTGTTTGGACAATCCCACGTCCGGCAGCCTCGACATTGCTGGGCGGACCATCTTTGGCCAGCAGAAAGCCGTTTCCGAGCGCGAGCTGACCAAAGTGCGGCGCGAGCTGTTCGGCTATATCTTCCAAAAATTCTATCTGATTCCCACCCTGAACGTCCTGGAAAATGTGCTGCTGCCCTGCACCTTTTACCAGAAGGACAACGCAGATGAGCGCGCCGTGGCCCTGCTTCAATCGCTGGGCTTGGACAAGCGGATGAAGCATCTGCCGGGACAGCTCTCTGGCGGCGAGATGCAGCGGGTGGCCATCGCCCGCTCGCTGATCAACAGGCCGAAGATACTTTTGGCGGACGAACCCACTGGCAATCTTGACTCCGCCCGCAGCCATGAGATCAGCCACGTCTTGCAGGAGCTGAACCAGCGCGACGGCCTGACCATCATTCTCGTCACTCACAACCCTGAGCTGGCCAAGACCGCGCATAGGATTGTTGAGCTGCGGGATGGAAGGATGGCGGTATAGGGCGCAGGGGCGAAAAATCTTTCGCCCTCTATAGGCGTTACTCTTTCACCACCAGCACCGCCGCGCCTGCCCGTCCTCCATCTTTCATATCCAGCAGGTTAAGTTGCAAACGGTTCTCGCGCAAATCCAGCACTGCCTGAATCCGCAGCATCTCATTCGCTGAAATTGAGCCGCCGGTCACGCTCACATAGGCATCGGCGGCATGATCAGTAAGAATTCCTGTTTCTTGAGGATGCTGATGGCAGAGGCCCGCCACCGTCAGCGGGGAGCGCAGCCTGCGCCTGTACGTGCCGGTGCGCGGCGGACAGTGATTTGGCATTTTTGCTTTCTGCCCTGCGCAGTTTTTCGCCGGGGACCTTCTGCGCCTGAGCGCGGCCAATTTTTTTTATGGACAGCGCGGCGTTTTCCACCTACCTTTATGCAGATGAGCTGAACGGCGGAAGCTCCGGCGCAACAACAGGCAGAAGAGATGAAAAAGAACACCGCAAAAGTTTTGATCGTGGATGACGAGGTGGCCCAGCGCTGCCTGCTCAATTCTATTCTGACGAACTGGGGCTGGCTTTGTGTGGAGGCCGATGACGGCGAGACAGCGGTTGAGGAGGTGCGCCGCAGCCCGTTCGATCTGGTGCTGATGGATGTCATCATGACCAATATGAATGGATTGGAGGCCTTGCGAAAAATCCGGGCGATCAATCCGGCGATTCCAGTGGTGATGCTGACGGGCAACTCGTTGGTGCCGACAGCGGTTGAGGCGATCAAGCTCGGTGCGCACGATTATTTAGTCAAGCCGGTTGATGCGGCGCGGCTGCGGCGGACAGCGGAAATGGCGATGAGCCACCGCCAAAACGAGGAAATCCTGCTGGAGCCGCATGGCGGTCAGCCCTTTGATGAAGCGGGGCGGATTCTCGGCAGCTCGCCGCCGATGCAGGCTCTGTGGGAAATGATCATCCAAGTTGCGCCGACTGAAGCCACGGTGCTGATCAGCGGCGATTCCGGCACCGGCAAGGAGCTGGTGGCTTCCGCTCTGCATTACCGCAGCCTGCGCAAGGACGGCCCTTTTGTCAAAGTGAACTGCGCCGCTCTGGCGGAAAATCTGCTGGAATCCGAGCTGTTCGGCCATGAAAAGGGCGCGTTCACTGGTGCCGACCGGCGGCGCGAGGGCTGTTTTGTCCAAGCCCAGCATGGCACGCTGTTCCTTGATGAAATTGGCGAAACCACGCCAGCCATGCAGGCAAAATTGCTGCGGGTGCTTCAGGAGCATGAATTGCTGCGGGTCGGCGGCCAAGACCTCATCAGTGTGGATGTCCGGGTGCTTACTGCCACCAACCGCGATTTGGAAAAAGAAGTGCAGGAAGGCCGCTTCCGCGAGGATTTGTACTACCGCCTGAATGTCGTCACCCTTGAAGTGCCGTCGCTGCGCGAGCGGGCCGGAGATATTCCGCTCTTGGCGGATTTTTTTCTCCGCCGCTGCTCCAAGCGCAACAAACGCCGGGTCAAAGGCATCACCCCAACCTGCATGGACGTGCTTAACCGCTATCTGTGGCCGGGCAATGTGCGCGAGCTGGAAAATGCCATCGAGCGCGGCGTGATCTTGACCAAAGGGGAATATCTCGATGTGGAGAGCCTGCCGTTGTCCATCCAGCGCTGGTTGAGCATGAACCGCAAAGATGATGTCGGGCCGGAAGGCACGCTCCGTTCAGCGGAATTGCAGCTGATTGTCAAAACCCTGATCGCCACCGGCGGCAACAAAAGCGAGGCGGCCCGCCGTCTCCAAATCACCCGCAAAACCCTGCTCAATAAGCTGAGAAAATACGGTTTGGACAGCGGCATGTCCTGAGCTGCGCCGTTTGACTGTTGACGGCTGGCTCCGGCTGTGGTAATGACTTGTGCCTGTGCGCAAACATCGCGCAAGCAACCCTTCTTATTTTGAATGAGCCGCTGAAAAAGAGAGAGAAGTCCATGCGAACGAACATTGTCCATGCCGGCGCAGGCGAACTCACCTACGAGATTCGCAACATCGTCAATGTCGGCAACCAGCTTCAGGCCTTGGGCGTGAAGGTGAACTGGGAGAACATCGGCGACCCGGTCGCCAAAGGTGAGCAGATTCCCGGCTGGATGAAGGACATCGTCGCGGCGGCGGCCCAAGAGGATGCGAGCTACGGCTATTCGCCGACACGCGGCGTGCTGGCCACCCGCGAGTTCATCGCGGCGCAGACCAACGCCTTGGGCGGGGCGCAGATCACGGCGGAAGACATTCTTTTCTTCAACGGCCTCGGCGACGCGATCTCCAAGGTTTTCGGCTTCCTCCGGCCCACGGCGCGGGTGATTGTGCCCACACCGAGCTACACCACGCATTCGTCCGCCGAGGCGGCCCATGCCGGCGACAGCCCGCTGACCTACATCCTTGATCCGAATCACAACTGGTTCCCGGACTTGGATGATTTGGAGTGCCATGTCAAATACAACCCGGCCATCGCGGGCATCTTGATCATCAACCCGGACAACCCGACCGGCGCGGTCTATCCTGAGAGCATCCTGCGGGCGATAGTGGACATCGCCGACCGCTACGATCTTTTCTTGGTCTGCGACGAGGTCTATCAGAACATGGTTTACAACGGCACCAAAGCGGTGCCGCTGGCCACCGTGATCGGCAAGCGCGTGCCTGCGATCTGCCTGCGTGGCGTGTCAAAGGAGATGCCGTGGCCCGGCGGACGCTGCGGCTGGATGGAGGTTTACAACGGCCACCACGACTGCATGTTCGAGAAATACACCAAGTCCATCCTCAACGCCAAGATGATGGAGGTTTGCTCCACCACCCTGCCGCAGCTTGTCCTGCCCAAGGTGGTCACGCACCCGGAATATCCGAAGTACCTCAGCGAGCGCATCCGCCGCTATGAGCGGTACTCGAACATCGCCTACGATATTCTCAAAGGACTGAAAGGGGTGCTGGTCAACCGCACCAACGGCGCGTTCTACATGAGCGTGGTCTTTGAGCACGGCCTGCTCAATCACAAGCAGAGCCTGCCCATCGCCAGCGACGCGGTGCGCGAGACGGTGGAAAAGATGGTCAGTGGCCCCGGCGTGGAGCCGGACAAGCGCTTTGTCTATTATCTGCTCGGCTCGACCGGCATCTGCGTGGTGCCGCTCACCTCCTTCGCCACGGCCTTGCAGGGCTTCCGCATCACCCTGCTGGAACGCGATGAGGAGACCTTCACCCGCATCTTCCGCACCATCGCCGAGTCCATCCGCCAGTACGTGGCCTCAGTCTGAGACCGTCCTGCTCTCTGCCGCGCCGCTGTGAATCTTCTTCTTTTCACTGAGCAGGAGTTGCGCGGCGGAGAGCTGCTGCTGACTGATTTTCGGGGCGAGCACATCCGCAGCGTTCTTGCGCTGCAACCCGGCGACACAGTGCGCCTCGGCATGATCAACGGCAAACTGGGGCAGGGAACTGTCCTCAGCTTGGACGCAGCGACCGTGCGGCTGGCCGTGCGGCTGGAGCGCGAGCCGCCGCCGCCGCCGCCGGTGGAGCTGATCCTTGCCCTGCCCCGCCCGATCATGCTTCAGCGCATACTCAAACAGGCGGCGACACTGGGCGTGGCCCGCATCCACCTCATCCGCTCGGCGAAAGTCGAGAAATCCTTCTTTCACTCCCCTGCCCTGCTGCCGGAAAAAATCACTGAGCGGCTGCTGGAGGGACTGACGCAGGCGGCGGCGGACACCCGCCTGCCGGAAGTGCGTCTTCATCCCCAGTTCAAAATTTTTATGGAAGATGTCCTGCCGACGCTGACAGGCAAAGGGCTGCTCGCTCATCCCGGCGTGCCCACAACCCTGCCGGAAGTGGCATCTTCTGATCAATGCAGAGGAAATATCCTGCTGGCCATCGGCCCGGAAGGCGGCTGGAACGATTTTGAACTGCGCAGTTTCGTGGAGCAGAATTTTGCCGCCTTCAGCATGGGCAGCCGGATACTCCACGTTGACACTGCCGCCGCCGTGCTCCTCGGCCAGCTCATGCTCCTGCGCAGCCTCAACGGCAGCAGGTAACCATCAGTGGCGGCGATGTTTTTTCCCATCGGTTGCCAGCACCGAATAAAACTTGTCAATCATCCGCTTATGACTGAGAGCAACGCTGGTGTCGCGCAGCAGCAGGGCACTCATGTCCTTTTCGGAAATCGGCGCACTGAATAAAAATCCCTGCCCTTCGTCGCAGCGGCTTTTTTGCAGGAAAAAGAGATGCTCCTCGGTCTCAATTCCTTCAGCAATCACCCGGAAACCGAGATTTTTGGCAATGGAGATGATGCCTATGGTGATGGCGGCATCAGTTTTGTTGGTGGTGACATTGGTGATGAAGGAACGGTCAATCTTGATTTTGTCCACCTTCATGTGCTGGATGTAACTAAGCGAGGAATAGCCGGTGCCGAAATCATCAATTGCAGTTTTTACCCCTTGTTCGCGCAATTTATTGATCAGGTCAATAGTAAAATCCATATTTTCAATCAGCACGCCTTCGGTGAATTCCAGCTCCAACGCCTCTGGCGGATAGCCGGTGCTCTCAATGCAGCTCATGATCTGATGATACAGATCGCGCCGCCGGAGAATCCGTCCGGAGAGGTTGACCGCCATGATGAATTTCTTGAAGCCCATGTCCCGCCATTTTTTGCCTTGAACGCAGGCCTTGCGCATCAGATCCAAGCCAAGTTTTTCAATCAGGCCGGTGTTTTCGGCAATCGGAATGAAGGCGGCAGGAGAAATCATGCCTTTGGTCGGATGCACCCAGCGGGCCAAGGCTTCCATGCCGCAGATGGAACCGTTGGTCAGGCTGACCTGGGGCTGGAAATAGTTGATCAGCTCGTTGTCCGCCACCGCCTTGCGCAGGTCGTTCTCTAAATACAGGCTCTCAGCGGCCTGAATTTTCATGCCGCTGTTCCACTGGCAGATGCGGTTGCCGCCCTCCCCTTTCGCCGCCTCCATCGCCGTGTCCGCATTGCGGAGCATTTCCAGCGGAGTGCCGCCGTCTTCCGGGTAAATGCTGAAACCGATGCTGGGCCGGATGAGAATGGCGCGGGATTCGTTATTCAACGGCGTGCGGAAACGCTGCATGATTTTTTCGGCCAGCTTCCGCGCCCGCTCCCGATTGGCGGGCGGCGGCAGGACAATGGCGAATTCGTCCCCGCTCACTCTGGCAACCAGATCCGCGCCTGCGTCTTCCGCACATTGCTTCAGAATCGTGGCCACGCTGCACAAAATTTTGTCGCCGAAGCCAGGGCCGAAAATGCGGTTGATCTGTTTGAAATGGTCTAAATCCACATAAACCAAGGCCAGTCCGCCCTTGGATGCCTCATCACCGAGCAGCGAGATGGAATCCTCAAGATACTGCTGAAACGAAGGCCGGTCAGCCAGACCCGTGAGCGAATCAAGGCCGAGATCAGAACTGAGCTGCTTGCCCGGCGCAGGCGGAACAACGCATTGCCGGAACATCGAGCTGTTTTCCGGCGGAAACAGCAGGCAGGTGAAGCCCTGTTCGTTGCCATCCGTGTCGCCGTCAGCGCGGTTGATGACAATGGCGGCCTCCTGCGGCTGGCCCTGCCCTTCTTCCTGCCGCAGCACCGCCTTGCCCTGCCAGCTGCCTTTTTCTGCCGCCTCCTGCAATACCGCCCCAACATTCACGGCTGGATCAGCAAAGCTGATGAGCTGATCCAGCCGTTTGCCCTGCGCCACATTCAAGGTGCAGCCGCAGCGGTTGAGAAAAGCTGGATTGGCATACAACAGCTGCTGCTCTTGGTTGATGAACAGGATGCCGCAATTCTGGCTGTCCATCACCTGCCGCCGGATGGTCAACTCTTTCTGAAGGCGGAAGGAAGCGGCGCGGGCCTGATGCAGCTGGGCTTTGCACTGCATGAGCTGCTGTTGCAAACTGGCATCGTCTGCGGGCGGGGCGGCCTCGTCATCGCCAGCGGCGGCATTTTCCGGCGGCAGGCTTGCGGCTGGCGCAGGCTGCGGATGTTCATCCGGCGCAGCGGCGCCCTCGCCAGATTCGGCAGTTCCCTTGTCCACCTCCGGCTCACGGGTCAAGGGAATGGTGCCCCACGTCATGATGTTCTCTTCGCAGAAAATAATGACTGGGATGCTCCGGCCCGGCGGCAGGCCTTTGTTTTTCGCCGCCGCCTTGACCGTGACCGTAAAGCTGGCTTTGCCGGTTTTCACCACGGTGATCAGCTTGGCGAACTGCCGGAACGGCTCAACTGTGAGCTGCGGATCCGGCACACCCAGCACTTCAAAATCAAGCTGGAACACGGTTTCATGCTCGGTAGCGGACGGCAGACGCAGCACTTCCGGGCACCATGCAATCACCGAACTGGCGCTGGTGCTGTTTTTATTTTTGTCAAGGAAGGGAAAAGGGCTTTTGAACCGGCAGAACTGGCAGGTGAAACTGTTGGTCTCAATCAGAGCTGGAGTCAGGGTGATGCTGTTCCGCTGTCCGCATTCCTCGCAAAAGAGAATCATACGTATTGCATCCGCAGAGGAAAAGATTTACTGTATGCGCCGCTGCCGTCCGCATCAGCCAGTTGGTGCTGTAAAAAGGCGGGATATCCTGCCCCGCTCTGCTGCACACAAGAAAATACCATGTATTTCGGCGGCGGTCAATGCCAGCCGATTTTTCTCTCCGCATAGCAAGCTGTTTTTCTATTAAAAAGACATGCGCTCACCGCTGCTGCCACAAGTGCCTGCCGCCCTGCTTTCCACCTTGGACCGCGAACCGGAGAACGAGCGGCTTGAGCTGCCGCCGGAGGGGCGCAAGGGCCTCCTGCTGCTGTACACTGGCAATGGCAAAGGCAAAACCACCGCCGCCCTCGGCCTGATCCTGCGCGCCCTTGGCCACGGCTGGCGGATCTGCTTTATCCAGTTCATCAAAGGCGGCTGGCAGTCCGGCGAACTGACTGCCCTGGGCCGTTTCAGCGACTTGCTCGACATCCATGTCGTCGGGCGAGGGTTCACGTGGCAATCAGATGACTTGACTAAAGATGCCGCCGCCGCCCGCGCAGGCTGGGAGCTGGCCCGGCAAACGCTGGCTGAAGAAAAACACCGGCTGGTGGTGCTGGATGAGCTGACCTACCCGATCAAGTACGGGATGCTCGCTGAGGAGGAGGTGCTTGCCGCGCTGGCCCGGCGGAATCCGGCAGCGCATGTGGTGATCACCGGCAGAGGGGCCGGAGAGCGGCTGCTGCACGCCGCAGATTTAGTCACTGAGCTGAACGAGGTCAAGCATCCGTACCGGCAGGGCATCAAAGCGCAGCAGGGCATTGAATTTTAACCCAAGTTGTGACCTATAAATCTTGAAAAATCCATGCTTCCCCGCATGTGTTATATTTCTGCTGTCCAGCACGAATATAACCGCACACAGAGGAAGACATGGAACTCGAAATTACAG